>CAMDPA010000118.1 GCA_945903565.1 Devosia equisanguinis
CGATCAAGCACATCGCCAGCAACCTGATGCGAAGCAAGGTCGACAAGCACTCCATGCGCGTCAAACGCCGCCTCGCCGCCTGGGACGACTCCTACCTCGAAAGCCTCGTCACCGGGGCGGGGTAGATTCGTTCATGCGATTCCCCTGGAGCGAGTAACCGTCGTGGCTCCGTCGTTGGGTTACGCAGTGCGCGGCACTGCTAACCCAACCTACGAGGCCTACTCTACCTTCTTCACCGACGTCTCCGGTTCCAGTCCGCCGCGCTGTCTTGCCAGGGTTTCGAGGCCGTTGGCTTCCCAGTCGCCGGCGACGGTGCGTTGGGCGAAGCGTTCCCAGGTGTCGGTCCAGTCGCCGAGGGCGTAGCCGTGCCAGGGAGAGGTGAGCTTGACCGGGGGCAGGCCGAGCTCGTTCCAGATGGTTTCGGCGCGCTCCATGTATTGTTTCGCGGGCAAGGCGAGCGGCGGCATCGGGCGCTTGCGGGTGGCGTCGATCATCAGGGTCGATTCCATGCTGCGGGGAGCGCCCTCGCGCACGGCGTATTGGCTGCCCTGGCCGCCGCCGCGCCAAGGGCCGACCTGGACGTCGTCGGTCGCGTTGCAGCGGTAGGCGATCGACCACAGCACGGCATCGACGCTCGACGGGTCGATGTCGTCCGACACCGCGATCACCACCTTGCCGACGCCGGCCATGAACGAGGACACGCCGGTCATGCCGCGCCACACCTCCGCGCGCGGTGTGCCGTAGGCGTACTGCACGAAGATGACAGGGCGCAGGTTGGTCAGCGGCTCGTGCAGCGCGACTTTTATTACGCCCTTGATGGCGAGCGTCTTTTGCAGGTGTGCGAGGAACAGCGGCTCGTAGGCGACTTTCTTGATCACGCTCGATTCAGACGGCGTGACTTGACTGATGATCGCGCTGAACAGCGGGTTCTTGCGATGGGTGATCGCGGTCACGGTCATCGGCATGTTGTAGGCTTCGAGCGCGACATAGCCGTTGCTCTCGCCGAACGGCGCTTCAGGCTCCAGCACGCTGGTGTCGATGTAACCCTCGACCACGATTTCGCAGCGGGCAGGCACGATGAGGTCGACAGTCTTGCATTTCACGGCCTCGACGGCCTTGCCCATCAGGCCGCCGGCGATGGCCATTTCGTCCGCATCGATCGCGAGCTTCTGTGGCGAGGTGTAGACGACGGCCGGTGCGCCGCCGAGCGCGATGGCGATCGGCATGCGCTCCTTGCGCTCACGGTACTTCAGCCAATGCAGATAGCCGCCCGCGCCGCCGGGACGCGCCACCATGCGTACGGCGATGCGGTCCTTGGCTTTGAGCGCGGCGCGATACATGCCGATGTTCTGGATGCCGGTGTCGGGGTCCTTGGTGACGCACAGCGTCGCTGTCAGATAGGGCGCGGCATCGAAGCCGGGGGTGGAGACGGGAACGGGCAACATCGATACGCCGCCGGCTTTCGCGAGCGCTTCGCCTGTGAGTACGACCTCCTGCACGGGGCCTGTTTTGACGATCTTCGGGGGGATCGGGTTGGCGATCGCCTTCACCCAGGCGTCGCCGATCTGGGAGACATCGCATCCCATGCCCATCGCGTAGATCTTCGGCGAGGCCGACAATGCGCCGAGCAGCACCGGCATATCGTAGCGGCGGCCCTTGGCGTCGACCACGTTGGTGAACAGGAAGGCCCTGCGATCGGACTCCGGCAGGTTGCCGAGAAACTGCATGCGGACGAGCGGTTGCAGCTCGCTGTCCTTGTCGATGGCGCGGTCGACGCGCACGACGAGGCCGGCCTTTTCCAACTGGGCGAGATGCTCCTGCAGATCCTCGGGAGGCGCTGCTGCGAGGCTCTTGGGATCGACGTGCTCGTTGGGCATGGGAGGCTCCGCGCGGCCTGAGGCAGGGATTGCGTTCAGCGCTACATGGAAACCGTCGCCTTCCCTCTGTCAAGCAAAGCGCCTGCGTGTAAAATGACGTTTCATCGGGAAACGAATATGACTGGGAGGAAATAGCATGCCGGCCTCCGATACGCCGCGCCTCGACGTGAGTGGACGAGCCTATATCGTCACTGGCGCGGGCAGCGGCATCAACCTTGCGGTTACGAGGGCGCTGCTCGACGCGGGCTGCGTGGTGTCGGCGTGGGACGTTCGCAAAGGCGAGTTGGCGGGGCTCGACAATGCTAAGCTGTCGTTCGTCGAAATCGACGTGCGGGACAAGGCGGCTCAGGTTGCGGCGGCGGCGGGCGTGGAGAAAGCCGCCGGTGGCATCGCGGGGCTCGTTGTGGGGGCCGGCGTGATGACCCACGCGCCGTTCCTGGAGCTTACCGAAGAGGCCTTCGACCGCACGCTCGCCATCAATCTCAAGGGCGCGATGCTGAGCGTTCAAGCGGTGTTGCCGCACATGCGCGCGGCAAAGCGGGGCAGCGTCGTGATGTTCGCCTCGACGCTGGCGCGCACGGCGGGGCCGAAGGCAGCCGATTACATCGCCAGCAAGGGTGGTGTTCTCGGGCTGGCGCGGACCTTGGCGCTGGAGCTCGCCCCGGAGGGGATTCGCGTCAATACGGTGTCGCCGTCCGTCGTCGATACGCCGATGCCGCGCGCGGTCTACAGCGCGGAAACGTTGGCCGAGCGTGGCAAGGCAACACCGATGGGGCGATTGCTGACCGTCGAGGAAGTCGCCGACAGCGTGCTGTTTTTGTTGTCGGACGATGCCTCGTTCGTCACCGGCCAGGATATTCGCCTGACCGGCGGCGCGCGTCTGTTTTGAGGGGGAAGGGCGATGTCGATACTCATCACCGGCGGCGGCAGCGGCATCGGCGCTGCGACAGCCAAGCGTCTTGGCAAGCGGGTGCCGGTCATTGTCGCGGACCGCAACTTGCCGGCGGCCAGCGCGGTTGCTGCGGAGATCGCGAACGCGGGCGGAAAAGCCTTCGCCGTCGAGGTCGACGTTACGTCGAAGGCTTCCATTCGCGCGATGATGAGCGAACTGGAGCGTGTCGGCGCAGGTCCGATCGAGGGACTGTTCAACAATGCCGGCATCAACATCCGCCAGCGGATCGAGGACATCGTCGAAGCCGATTGGGACGCCGTGTTCAACACCCATGCGAAAGGCGTGCTGCTGGTGAGCCAGGCGGTTCTGCCGCAGATGCTCGCGCGCAAACGGGGTGTGGTGGTCAATACGGCGTCGGATTATTCCGTCATCGGCGTTCCGGGCCTTGGGGCCTACTGCGCGGCCAAGACCGCCGTCTATGCCTTGACCAAGGCGATGGCGGTGGAGTTCACCGAGCATGGCATTCGCGTCAATGCTGTCGGTCCCGGGCCAATTGATACGCCGCTGTTGCGTGCGGGGCGGGCCCCGGCCGAGGCGGAAGAGCGGCTGGCGATGCATCGCGCGAAGATCCCGATGGGGCGGCTGGGTCAGCCCGAGGAGGTCGCGGCCGTGGTGGACTTCCTGATGAGCGAGCGTTCGTCCTACATTGCCGGGCAGCTCGTTCATCCCAACGGCGGTTTGGTGATGTGGTGAGGGTGGCAGCGAGAGGAACGGCGCGATGAGATACGGCGTGTGGACACCACTGCCGCATACGGTGCAGCCGGAGCCGGCGCTCGATGCGGGCGCGGAGCAGCTTGCCACGCACGGCCGCGCGGGGGAGCCGGACTTGTCGCTGAAGTTCGCGGGCGACGTGCTGCGCCGGGCGGAAGGTTATGGCTTCGATCTGTCGCTGATCGCACAGCGCTGGCTCGGCACCGATCCCGACAGCGTTATTCTGGGGACGGCGCTGGCCGCTGTCACCGAGCGCATGCACATCATGCCGGCGATTCATCCCGGCATCATCGCGCCGCAGGTGGCGGCCAAGATGTTGTCGACGTTCGATCGGGTGAGTGGTGGGCGATGCGCGGTCAACATCGTCACGGGATGGTGGCGCGACGAGTTCAATATGTTTTCGAACGGCGGGTGGCTCGACGACGAGGACGCCCGGTTTCGCCGCATCGACGAATACATCCAGGTGCTCAAGGGCATGTGGAGCAACGAGACGTTCTCGATGCAGGGGGAGTTCTACCAGCTCGACAAGGCGCAATTGCTGAACCGTCCGGCGCAGCGGCCGTATCCGACGCTATACGCGGCGAGCCGTCACGATCAGGGCAAGGAGATTATCGCGCGGGAATGCGATGTGTGGTTCGTGCCGGTGCAGCCCGGCATCGATCGCTACGAGGAGAATTTCGCGGCTATCGCGCGCGAGGTGGACGACATGCGGACACGTGCGGCACGGTATCATCGCGAGATCGGGTTTGGCATTTCGTGCCACGTGATGTGTGCGCCGACCAACGAGGCGGCGCACGCGAAGGCGCAGGCGCTGGAAGCGTACGGCAAGGAAAGCCGCCTGGCGCTGATTGCGGCGAAGGCGCTGGGCGCGGGTTTGCTCGGTTCGCCCGATCGCATCGCGCAACGCTTGAAGCGCTACGACGAAATCGGTGTGTCGACGACGATGATCCATTTCCATCCGATGATGGACGGGCTCGATACATTCGCGCGCGAGGTGATGCCGCTGATGGGAACGCCACGTGCCAAAGCGGCGGCGGAGTAGAGGGGCGGTTAGTGATTGTCAGCCTATGCTGTGCGCAGCGTGGGGGATCGTCATTGCGGGAGCGGCAAATCCACACGTACAAGCTTGGGCAACAAAACCGGGGTTTGCGACAATGATCGGCTATGTGGGCCGGGCTGCGGGGCGTGGGGCATTTTATCTCGGCGCGCTATCGCTCCTGGCAGGACTCTTGATGAGCTTCAACTGGTCCTTCGTGGGACAGTCCGGCGACATGGGCGGTTTCGTCATGTTGCTCGTGATGTTTGTTCCGGCGATGGCAATCGGTGGGGCCCTGGCGGGGTTGGCTCTCTTCGCCGTCGCAGGCGTGCTCGTTCGTGCGAGTGGTGTTTCCCCAGCCGGTGCTATTCCAGTCTACGCGATCTTGGGCGGGCTCTTGTCGTTGCTCATTCTGCTGCCCTTTACATCCTGGGTAGCGGGCGGGATCGGTCCGGCCCTGGCCGGTGCGAAGGGCTCGTATCTGGCACTTGTTCCAGGACTTGGGTCCGCAATAATTGCCGGTGCTCTCGTTGGCAGTGCCATGTCGCGATATTCCAGGGCTTGAGCTGTAGAAGCGACGGCGTGAATCGAGAGGTAAGGGCCATGAAGCAGGCACGCACGTTCGGCCCGGAGTGCATTGGGGCGGTTGTTGCGGTCGGGTGCCTGTGGCCGGCGATGGCCCATGCCCAGTCCGCCGAACCGTTCTACAAGGGCCGCACGATCAGCATGGTTTCCGGCTTCACCCCCGGGGGCAGCTACGATTTTTATTCGCGGCTCGTGGCGCGCCATCTCGGCCGGCACATCGCCGGTAATCCCGCGATCGTGATCCAGGCGATGCCGGGGGCGGGTGGGCTCAATGCCGCGAACCATCTGTTCAATATCGCGCCGAAGGATGGCACGGCGATCGGCATTCTCTCGCAGACGCTGGCGATCGAGGAGGCGCTGGGTGCGCCGCGCGTCCAGTACAAGGCGGCGCAGTTCAACTGGATCGGCCGCGTCGCCTCCACCGTCGAGGTGACGCTGACGTGGAACACCGCGAAGGCGAAAACGATCGCGGATGCGCGAACGTTGCCGGTCGTGCTGGCGAGTAGCGGTCCAGGCTCGGCGCTCGACAGCTATCCACGCGTGCTCGCGCATGCGGGCGGGTTCAACTTCAAGATCGTCAGCGGGTACAAGGGTTCGTCGGAATCGTTGCTGGCGATGGAGAAGGGCGAGGTCGACGGCACCGGCACAACCTGGAATACGCTGAAGATCAATCGCAAGCCGTGGCTCGACGAGAAGAAGGTCAACATTCTCGTTCAGTATACGCGCAAACGTGCGGTGGATTTGCCGGATGTGCCTGCTGCCGTGGAGCTTGGCAGGTCTGCGGACGATCGTGCGCTGCTCGATTTCTACATGGGTGGCGCGGAAGTTGGCCGCGCATTCCTTGCGCCGCCGGGGCTCGATGCGCTGCGCATCGCCGAGTTGCGCGCGGCTTTCGATGCGGCGATGAAAGATCCGGAACTGTTGGCTGAGATCAATCGCGCCAACGCCGAGTTCAGTCCGATGACGGGCGCGGAATTGCAGGCGATCGTGGCTGCGACGCTGGCGGTGAAACCCGAGGTTGCCGCGCAGGTGAAGCAGGTTCTGCAGAGCGGGCGGTGAGGTGGCGCTGTTGCCGCCCCTCACCCTAACCCTAACCCTCTCCCCGTGAAGCGTAGCGAAACGGGGAGAGGGGATAATAAGGTTTTCCCCAGATCATTTGACGCGACGAGCTTCCGGCGTCGCGTGTTGCATCTCGTTCGCCGTAAGGTTGGGTGTTTTGGAGGGCACCGGGATGGCGGCTTTGGCGCGTCGTAGCGAATTGGCAGAACCGGAGAACACTGCGGAGAATTCCGGTGCGTTTCTCGGCATCGGGCAATCCGCACGCGGGTTTCGGTGGCGCGAACGTTTGCTGCCGGGGCAGCGCAACACGGCGCTCGCGATCAGTCAGCGGCATGGCTTGCCGGAGTTGCTGGGGCGGGTGCTGGCCGCGCGCGGCATCGCGATCGACGATGTGCCGGTGACGCTGGAGCCCACGATCAAGGCGCTGATGCCCGATCCCAGCGTCATGCAGGGCATGGATGTCGCGGCCAAGCGGCTGGCCGATGCGGTGGAGCGGCGCGAGAAGGTTGCCGTGCTCGGCGATTACGACGTGGACGGCGCATGCTCGTCGGCGCTGATGTCGCGCTGGCTGACGCATCATGGCGTGCCCTCGCGCATCTATATTCCCGATCGCATTTTCGAAGGTTACGGGCCGAACCCGGCCGCGATCGAAAGCCTCGTCAAGGAAGGTGCGCGGCTGATCGTGACGGTCGACTGCGGCACGACGAGCCACGAGCCGCTGGGGCTCGTTCGCAAGCTTGGCGCGGATGCGTTGGTGATCGACCACCACCAGGCCGACGAGCGGCTGCCGGATGTGGTGTCCGTCGTCAATCCGAACCGGCAGGACGATCTGTCGGGGCTCGGGCATCTGTGCGCGGCGGGCGTGACGTTCATGACGCTGGTGGCGGCGACGCGCGAAATGCGGCGGCGCGGGGCTTACGGCAAAGGCCTCGACGAGCCGGCGTTGATGGAGCTGCTCGATCTCGTGGCGCTGGCGACAGTGTGCGACGTGGTTCCGCTGCAGGGGCTCAATCGCGCCTTCGTGGTGCGCGGGCTGATCGTGATGAAGGCGCGCAACAACATCGGGCTGCGCGCGTTGTTCGACGCGGCGAGCCTCAATCAGCCGCCCACGCCCTATACGCTCGGTTTCGTGCTGGGGCCGCGCATCAATGCTGGCGGGCGCATCGGCGACGCGGCGCTCGGCGCGCGCTTGTTGACGCTGGGCGATGAGATGGAAGCGGCGAAGATCGCGGTGCAGCTCGACAAGCTCAATCGCGAGCGCAAGTCGATCGAGACGGAGATGCTGGCCGAGGCGGTGGCGCAGGCCGAGATGATGGTCGAGGCCGATCCCGCGTTACCGATGTTGGTGCTGGGCTCGGACGCCTGGCACAAGGGCGTCGTGGGTCTCGTGGCCAGCCGGATCACGGAGCGATTTCAGCGGCCGACGTGCGCGATTGCGTGGGAGAAGGCGGCGAGCGAGGGCGGACAGGGTACGGGGTCGTTGCGCTCGATTTCGGGCGTCGACATCGGTAAGGCCATTCGCGGCGCGGTGACGGCGGGTCTGCTCGTAAAGGGCGGCGGGCACGCGATGGCGGCGGGGCTCACCGTTACGCGCGAGCGGTTGGAGGCGACGCGGGCGTTCCTGCTCGAGAGCGTGCGGGCTGAATCGAAGCAGGCGCGCGCGGCGACGGGGTTGGATATTGACGGTGCGCTGACGCCGGCTGCCGTCAACGACAAGTTGATCGATCTGATCGAGCGGGCGGGGCCCTACGGCCAGGGTAATCCGCAGCCGCGGTTCGTGTTTCCCGCGCATCGGGTGAAGTTCGCGAAGGTGATGGGCGAGGCGCATGTGCGCGTGACGCTCGAAGCGGGCGACGCGTCGAAGATCGACGGCATTGCGTTTCGTGCGATCGGTCAGCCGCTGGGGGATTTGTTGCTCGGCACCGGCGGCATGCCGATCCACGTGGCCGGGACGTTGCGGCGGGATAGCTGGGGCGGTCGCGAGCGGATCGAATTGATGATCGACGATGCGGCGGACCCGCGGCGGCAGTAGGTTTTTCGTAGGTTGGGTTAGCGATGCGGAGCGTCGCGTAACCCAACGGCGGGGCCACCACGGTCGTGGCTCCGACGTTGGGTTACGCAGCGCACATTTTTGTTGGTCGCTCCGGCGCAAGCGCCGACGCTCGCGCTGCTAACCCAACCTACAAGAGGGCTTCCGTAGCCGGCGTATGCGGCAGGCCGAGCGCTGCGGCAACCGGCGCGCAGGTGATCTTGCCGTTCCAGATGTTGAGGCCGGCCAACAAATGCTGGTCGTCGCGCAGTGCGCGTTTCCAGCCTTTGTCGGCGAGTGCCATGACGAACGGCAAGGTGGCGTTGTTGAGGGCGTGGGCGGACGTTTTCGGGACGCCGCCGGGCATGTTGGCGACGCAGTAGTGGATGACGCCGTCGACGATGAAGGTCGGTTCGTCGTGCGTCGTGGGCCGCGAGGTTTCGCAGCATCCGCCTTGGTCGATCGCGACGTCGACGATGACGGAGCCGGTCTTCATCATCTTGATGTGCTCGCGGGTGATCAGCTTGGGCGCGGCGGCGCCGGGGATCAATACGCCGCAGACGACGAGATCGGCGGCGCGGAGATGGCGGTCGAGCGCATCGCGGGTCGAGAACGCGGTGTTGAGCGAGCGGCCGAACTGCGTCCACAGGCGCCGCAGAACATCGACGTTGCGGTCGAGCACCCACACGTTCGCGCCGAGGCCGAGCGCAACATCGACCGCGTGCGTGCCGACCACGCCGCCGCCGATCACCACGACCTTGGCGGGATCGACGCCGGGTACGCCGCCGATCAGGATGCCGTGGCCGCCGTGCGCCTTTTCGAGGAAGTAGGCGCCGGCCTGGATTGCCATGCGGCCGGCCACTTCCGACATCGGCGCCAACAGCGGCAGTGTGCCGGTCGGCGACGTCACGGTTTCGTAGGCGATGCAGGTGGCGCCTGATGTCAACAGGTCTTTGGCCTGATCAGGGTCGGGCGCGAGATGCAAGTAGGTGAACAGCACCTGGCCGGGCCGCAGCATCTTGCGTTCGGCGGGCTGAGGCTCCTTCACCTTGATGATCAGGTCGGCCTTGGCGAAGATCTCTGCCGGGGCTGCCGCGATCTTCGCGCCGGCGCGGATGTAGATCTCGTCCTCCATGCCGATGCCGATGCCGGCGCCGGTTTCGACCAGGACGTCATGGCCATGGGCGGTGAGCTCGCGCACGCTGGTTGGCGTGAGCCCCACGCGATACTCGCGAACCTTGATCTCGCGCGGTACGCCGATCAGCATGGGGAGCTCCAATGTGGATCAAGACGTTGGGCACGAGGTCAGCCCCCCGGTCGCAACGCATTGACTAATCATTCAGGTTTGGGCCGGAGGTCTGACCTCGACGGCGCGCTAAAGCATATTGTGGGAGCCGTCGCAGAACGGTTTGCCGTCGGTGGCCTTGCAGCCGCACAGGTTCTGGACGCCATCGTTCTCGGCGGTGAAGCGCATCGGGGTGAAGCTCGAGCCCTTGTGGGTGCCGTCGCAGAACGGCTGCTTGGCGGACTTGCCGCAGGTGCACCAGGCGTAGGTTTTACCCTTCTCCAACGCGATCTGGTAGGGGCCCTTCTGGGCGACGACGGGTTCATCGGACATGTGTGGTTTCTCCGAAGGTATTGGTGCGATCTCGAGGCGATCGTTTCGCGTCTAAGGGACGAGCACTCGATTGTCCAGCAGCGGGCGCGTTCACTGCTGCTCAGCAAGCGGCTTGTGCGATGCCGCGCGTTCGATTAGAAGAAGCGCCAACCAATCCCCGAAACCGCCCGACGCCGTACGGTCAGCCTACCGCGTCCCGGGCCCTTGTCATTCGAGATCGTCATGAAAAAGGATGCGGACCTCCACCCGGACTATCATCAGATCAAGGTCGTGATGACGGACGGAACCCAGTTCATCACCTATTCGACCTATGGCGCGGAAGGTGACAGCCTCAATCTCGAAATCGATCCGACGTCGCACCCGGCCTGGACCGGCGGCAATCAGCGTCTGACGGATCGCGGCGGCCGCTTGTCCAAGTTCAACAAGCGCTTCGAAGGTTTTTTCAAGAAGTAACTTCAAGACATATGATCAGCGGCCAATGTGGCGCTGGCGCACGCCCCGTTTCCAAACCGGGTGCATCTCTTTCCAATGTAGGTGCAATTGCGTCGTGACTTTCGTCGTTGCACGCACATTGCTGAGGGATTAGTGGCTCTGAAGCGCCACAGTGTTGCCGCTTCGTGGCGTCAACGATGAGTTCATCGTGGTGGTGTGCTCGATCAACTTGCTAAACGATTCGCATCGGCAAGCGTCAGATGCCAGCTCGATTCGTTATCGGTTGCCTGATGGCACAAGTGGGGCCATCCTGACTGAGTTGCGAGCAAAGTTGCAGCACGCACGAAGGCCTGTTTGCCACGGCGGCATTCGAAAACAGACATCGCGTTTTTTTAAGGGTCACCCATGGGACGGACCACAAAGTCTCGTTCTCCGCGTGTGGAAGCCCTCAAGGTCGAAGGGCTTCAGGCTACCGTACAGGTTCGCCGTCACCCGACGGCGCGGCGCATGACGCTGCGGGTAAGCCGCACGAAGCATGCGGTGCTGATGACGGTGCCGCTGCAGTGTAGCCTGGCCGACGCCGGCAACTTTCTGCACACGCATCTTGACTGGGTGCGCCAGCATCTGGGCGCGGTTCCAGCGCCGATCTCACTCGACGGCGGCGAGATACTTCCGTTTCGCGGAAAGCCGCATCGCATCGTGTTCACCGGCGCGCGCGACGCCGATTTCCTGGTGCGCGTCGAAGAAGCGGCCGGTAACGGCATGCCGCGCCTTGTCGTCTCCGGTACTGCGGCAGGTGCGCCGCGACGGTTGGCGAATTGGTTGGCGGCACAGGCGAGCACCGATCTGGAAGCGCGTGTGCGCTTTCATGCTCAGCGTCTCGGCGTCAAACCAAAGAAAATCGTGGTGCGCGATCAGGTGACGCGCTGGGGCTCGTGCTCGACAACGCGCGTGCTGTCATTTTCCTGGCGGCTGATCCTCGCGCCGCCGAAGGTGCTCGACTATGTGGGGGCGCATGAGGTCGTGCATCTCGCGCAGATGAATCATGGTCCGAAATTCTGGGCGCTGGTGAAGAAGACGATGCCCGACATGGACGAAGCGCGCGCTTGGCTGCGCGTGTACGGCATGGACCTGCACCGCTACCGGCGGCCTTAAAGCGCGACGCTCAGCTTCGTGCCGCCGATGTGCCGTCGCTCAGCAGCTCCGGCTCTGCCTCGATCGTTTCGAGACGTGCCGCGGTGAACAGCCCGACCGCTAGAATGGTCAGCGCACCAATCAGGATCGACGCCTTCGCGCCAATCGTGTTGATACCGATCGCATAGAGTGCCGGTCCGATCGCATTGCCGAGCGTGAAGAAGCTCGAATGCATCGAGACGGAGGTGCTGCGCAGATCCTGCGGAACCTCGGTCGCCTGCGATTGCAGCGTCGCGTGCACCATGAAGAATCCGAAGCCCGCGACGACGAATGCCGCCATCTGCATCGTCCATGCGCCGCCGTGCGCGATGATGGCCAGGCCAAGTGCACTGATCGCGCCACCAAAGCGGATCAGGTTCATCGCGCCGCCGACGAGCGGCAGCAGATAGCGTACCGTGAAGGTATACGTCAGGCCGCCGATCGCGAGGCCGGCAACGACGAAGCTGGCCTCCTTCAGGCCACCCGCGCCGCGTGCCTCCAGCAATACCGCAACGAACGGCATCAGGCCGGTTACAGCCATGCCGTCGAACAAGACGCCGGCGTAGCAGGTCTGTGTCCGCCGGTTGCGGAACAGCCGGCCCATCGATTCCTTGATGCGGTTGAAGCTGATGGGATATCGTACTGCGCCGGGCCGCGGCTGCAAGTTGCGCTCTAGCATGATGTTTGCGGCGATGGCGACGATGGCGGCTGCCCACACCGCGCCGCGCCAACCGAACGAGCTGGCGATCAGCCCTGCCGCGATCACGCCGAAGATCTGCGCGGACTGCGACGCCATGATCAAGTTCGACAACGCCACCTGGCGGCCGGCCTGGGGGATGCGGTCGCCGACGATCGACAGCGCGACAGTGAACACGCCGCCGCCGAAGATGCCGCCCATGATCCGCGCCGCGTAAAGCACCTCGATCGTCGGCGCCATGGCCATCAGAACCAGCATCACGGCAAGCGCGGCCGAGCAGATCTTGATGATGCGGACCTTGCCGTAGGCATCCGCGATCGCACCGACGAACGGCTGCGTAATCGCATAGCTCAGCAAAAACGCCGTCGACAACAGCGCGACGGCTTCCGGCGACGTCCCGAGATCGCGCGCCACGTCCGGTACGACCGGATCGAGCAGGCGCAACGACAGCGAGCCGATGAAGCAGCAGGTCGCGAGCAGGAAGAGGAAATTCATGCGGGGCGTCGTACCGGCCGGGAGGGGGAGCTTCGACACCATGCCGTGCGCCGTTATCGAGAGCAAGGCGGCCGGGTGCATGCAAGCCGTGCGAGATGCGGGCAGCTGGTTTGGGGAATGCTGGCTGCCAGCGATGATTGACCGGGCGGCCAGCTTGTTTTGCGATGTGCGCGCGGAAGCCTTGCAAAAGGCTGGCGGCGTTATTGCCGGAGGGGTTCTAAAAACCACGGTAAGCAAGCGGTATATCTTTTAAATCCATATTGAATAAAATTCTAGGATATTTTTCAAAAAACACACGACCGCAAATGAACAGAAAATTCGAACGGCATTGCTAGTCTGCTACTGGACGATTATTCGCGTCGTGTGTGCGGCGTGGTTGGTTGGGCGTAATCCAAGCGGGAACTGGTGGGCATAAAATGGCAAAGCAGTCGAACACTTCCAAAGCATCGAACGGCAAATCTTCCGATTCGTCGCGTGGCGACCATAACAAGGACGGTCATTCCGATAATGGCCGGCATGGCGAGCATCACGGGCGCGGACACGGCAACGACCGTCGCAACGACGACGATCACAAGCATGACGGGCGTGGTCACGGCAATGGCGATCACAATGGTGACGGCCATAGCGACAACGGGCATTGCGATCCTGTAACGCCGCCG
>CAMDPA010000119.1 GCA_945903565.1 Devosia equisanguinis
CTGCGCAAGGGCGCGGCCCGCACCGTGAAGGCGCTGATGAAGCTGATCGGCCGCCTCATCAAGACGTTTGCACCCGACGAGTGCGCGAACTACTTTCGCCACGCCGGATACGGGTAGCGACCCAGATCAGGTGGAAAATGCTCTAGAGAGCAGCAGCTGCGCCAGCCATTCCTTGGCGATCCATGGCTGGCCCGCGAATGTGTGAGACAGCATGTCGTAGTGGGGCAGTGTGCCATGCTCGATCATCCAACGGCCCGTAGCGATATGCCACTGCGTGTCGGGATCGCCTAGAATTGCACTGCCCACGCTGAGGCAAATGATCAGTGTCAGCATTGATCCGGCAAGGCTCCAAGCGGCCGCCGGCGAGATCGAACCGGTCCGGAACAATGTCTGGAAGCGATTGCGGGCAGGCAGCGTCAAGCTGGACATCGATGGCTTCCTAGGATTTGCGAAGTGGCCGCGAGAGCGTTTTCCGGTTGAGTGGACACCGGCTAACCGCAGAAAATGCAGCAAACAAAGGACTCAAGAGCTTTCCTCTGTCTCATATCCGGTGAAATGCGCTCATGTTTTGACAAGAAGTCGCTTGGGCTTGCTAGATGACCTCCGCCGTAGGCGCGGCACTCGTTGCCTGGCGGTTCGGGGAGACCGGGCGTCGGGGTGCAGAACCAGGCTTCCTATCAGTTGCGGGCATAGACTTGGGCGGCGCCGTCTTTGTGCAGGAGGTGCCAGCCGGGCATATTGGGAAACAACCGGGCTTCAGAGGACTCGGCTGCGATGAACGCCCACTCCACGGCATATTCGTTTAGTAGTTCTACAAGTGCGTCCGGCGCCGGGGCTTTGGTGGCCTCCAGAACGCGTTTGGTGTAGCCGCCGAGATAGATCTGATCGTTGCGACCATCAATAAAGGTCTTGATACCAACGAATATAAGATAACCACCCAGATTGTAGCTGTTGAACACGCGCTTGGATCGCAGGTCGTCGGGAACGTGAGCCATGGCTTCGGTCGGAGCAAATCTGGTGGGAAGGCTGACCGGTTTGATTGCTGCGACGGCTATCGCCAGGGCTGCGAGGGCGCAAGCGGCATACTGGGCAATGCCTTCTTTGGTGGGCAGGAGCTTTGTCTGGAAGATATCCAAACGCTCGAAAAGGCCCTTTGCAAGGTTCCACAGTGCTGGACCGGCGATGATGGGAATGACAAGGCCAGCGAACATCGCAACGCGCTGATGGCGCAGCATGGCATAAGTCAATAACGTTACGAGTAGCATACGGGCAGCGTTCGCCCACAGGTCGCGGCTCAATGCATAGAGGCTGGCTGCTATCACGATGACGACGCCAGCCCAGTGGAACGACAAATCGGCGCTGCGCCATTCGGCAATGAACGCAGTGGCTTCATTGTCGGTGGCCATGTTCTTGCTGATCAGCAGCGGCTCGATTCCGTACGGCGTAATGGTGACGGCCGCGAGGCAAGCCAAGCCGAAGGCCAGCCAGCGCAGCACGGTAGCCAGGCGCTCGGCGGGCTTGGTGTTAACCAGCGCTTCGAGGCCGAAAGTTGCGGCGATGGCGCATCCCATCATGAAGCTGGCATGCATGTTGGTCCACAACACGAGCAGTGGCAGCATGTGCCACGGTGGACGGCGCGTCGTCTCTGCGCTGCGGATGAAGGCAAGAGTCCACGCGACGATGATCGGGAACACCAGCACGTGAGGCCGTGCCAGCAACGTCGGGGAAACGACGATAAATGCGAACGAGGCCATGATCAGCCCGCCAGGTACATCCGTGCGCGCGCTCACATGCCGGGCAATACCATAGAACGTTGCCGCGACGGCGAGGGAGGCAAGGGTAACGACAGCTTCCCAGGCCCCCGCGAGGTAGGCAGCAGCTAGAAAGATCTGAGACAGCCACTCTTTGGCGATCCAAGGCTGGCCAAAGAACGTGAATGACATGAAGTCTGTGCGCGGGAAGGTCCGTTTCTCGATCATCCACAGGCCGCTCGCGACGTGCCACTGCGCGTCTGGATCATTCAGCAGCTTGGCGCCCGCGAACAAGCAAAGCATGAGGGTCAGGCTTGCCGCGCCTAAACACCATGCTGTAGCCGTTGCCATATGGTCGCGAGGAAAGCTCAGGCCGAGGATGGTGCGATCTGTCGGGCAAGCGCTGGTCACCGGTTCTGATCCTTGCATTTGCTACTGCCTTGGCGCTGCGGCGGCGGGTAGGAGTGGCGCTACCAAGTACGCAGAAGCGGCACGCGTGAGCGTCGTGAATCGCTTGGTCAAGATGCTCGCGCACCCATGCGATTGGTGCCTGGGAAGGAGTTTGCCAGCCGGCCAAAGCCGACTTCGCGGGCAACGAGGTAGAGCGGCCGCTGTTTTACTTCGTTGTGGATGCGTCCGACGTAGAGGCCAACGACGCCTACAGTCATCAGGTTCATGCCGGCGAGCAGGGAGATCAAAACGGCGAGGGAGGACCAGCCTTCGACGGACGTCCCGACGATGAGATACTTCGCAACAACTTGGAAGCCGTAGAGCATCGCACAAACAGAGACGGCACCGCCGAGCCATAGGACGGCCCGCAGCGGAGCGTCCGAGTAGCCGATGACGCCATCCATTGCGAGGCGCGTTAGCCGGCCCCAGCTGTACTTTGTCTGACCTGCGAAGCGCTCTTCGCGGTGGAATTCGACGGAGGTCTGCCGGAACCCGATCCAACTGAACATGGCGCGAACGAAGCGGTCGCGCTCCGGCATGGCCTTGAATGCTTCGACAACTTTCCGGTCGATCAGACGGAAGTCGCTGACGTTGGCAGGGATATCTATGCTCGAAAGTTTTCGCTGCACAAAATAGAACGCGCGCGACGTGGCAAGCTTCAGGAAGTTTTCGCCGTCGCGGGCGATCCGTTTTGCGTAGACGACGTCGTAGCCCTCACGCCATTTTGCAATCATGTCGATGACGATTTCGGGGGGGGTCCTGGAGGTCGGCGTCCATGACGATGACCGCGTCGCCCTGGGCGCGGTCCAGACCCGCCGTGATGGCCATTTGCTGACCGAAATTGCGGGACAGGCCGATGAAGCGGTAGCGCGGATTGTCCTGAGCGCGGGCGGCTGCCATCAGGGCGGAGATGTCGGTGCTGCCGTCGTCGACGAGGATGACCTCGGCGGGCGCGTCGAGCCGGTCGAGCAGGCGGTCGAGCCGATGAAACAGTGTCGGCAGTACGGCTTCCTCGTTGTAGAGCGGAATCACGAGGCTATAGACGATTTTACCCTCTGATATGGCCCAATCCAAACACTTGAGGAACAACGGTTCCACCGAAAGTAGCGCTTTGAAATTACGATGAGATTAACCGTGGCCTTGGATTTTCCGGCCACAGCAGGGCGGGCATTAATCCCAGTTCGACTTTGCCTCGGGGCCCAAAATCGCGCGCGCCACATCCCGCTAGCCATGCCCGTGCTGCAATCTCCGATTGCGACCACTCACGCCGTCCGATGGCTCCGAGCTCCTCCAGAGGGCTGGATTTTGTAGGTCCCCCATTCGCCAGGCAGGTTCTCGCCGCCGTGACCAAGTCTTTCTCAAGGGCCTAAAACGCCGGGATATCAACATTCGTATTTCGCTATCTCCATTGACGACCATTAAATACCATGCAATCCCATGTTCACCCACGCCGCATCGTGGGTGCGGGAAACGTGGCAGGGCACCGGTCCGGATCTGCGGGGGGCTGGTTTCGTGCGACCGCCACGCGCCCCGTTTTGCAGGCAACCCAAGTTGCGGACGTCTGATGTTTACGGTTCGGTGAAGTTGTTGAGCTGAGCGTGGTTCCAGCGTCAGAAGAGGCCGAAGACCACGGAGATGGACCGCTTTGTCTCGACATTCACGAACCGCATCGACGCCAAAGGGCGCGTCTCAATTCCAGCGCCCTTCCGTGCCGTGCTCGAACGCGACGGCTACGGTGGCGCAACCGGTGCCGGCATCTACTGCTACCCCTCGCTCGACGCTCCAGCGCTCGATGCAGGCGGCGAAAGACTTGCGGGCAAGATCGACCGGCTTCTCGCTGGCCTGCCGGACTATTCGGACGAGCGAGACGAGCTGTCTGTCGCGCTCTATGGTGACGTCCAGGTCCTCGCGATCGACGGTGACGGCCGCATCGTCCTTCCTGAGCCGCTTCGCGCCCACGCGGGCCTTGGCGCTCAAGTCGCTTTTGTCGGCCTTGGTGACAAGTTTCAGATGTGGCAGCCCGAACGCTTCGCCGAGCGCCGCGAGCAGGCCCGCCAGAAAGTCCGTGACCATCGCCGCCTTTTTGCAGCAAAGGGTGGCGATAGCGACGGTGGAACCGGCGAGCCCTAGTGATAAGGTCGACCGGCTGAACTGAGCCGGACCGCAGGCAAACGTGGTGAAATGACAAAAAGGCGTAGCGTAAAACGAGGGTCCGGCGAGGGCGTGCCGGATCAATCCTCCGTGCTGCGCCATGCGCCCGTCATGCTGGCCGAGGTTCTGTCGGCGCTAGCGCCGCGCGATGGGTCGGCGTATGTCGATGCAACCTTTGGGGCTGGGGGCTATTCGCGCGGCATTCTCGATGCGGCGAACTGCCATGTGTTGGCCCTCGACCGCGATCCCGGCGCCGTGCGCGCGTCGGCAAAGATCTGCGACACTTATCCCGGTCGCCTGACCGTCGTCGAAGCCCGGTTCGGCTCGATGGAAGACGTCGTCCGCACCTTTCTCTCCACCGATGCGACACCCGCTGCGCCGCGCATTTTCACCGCGCCCGATGGTATCGTTTTCGACATTGGCGTTTCCTCGATGCAACTCGACGAAGCCGCGCGCGGTTTTTCATTTCAGACCGATGGCCCACTCGACATGCGCATGGGGCACGCAGAAGGCAGACTTTCGGAAGGTGCGGGGCCATCCGCCGCGGACGCCGTCAACACGCTGCCGGAAGCCAAGCTCGCCAACGTCCTCTACCAACTTGGCGAGGAACGCCGTTCGCGCGCCATCGCATCGGCCATCGCAAAGCGGCGCACCGAGCGCCCGTTCGAGCGCACGTTCGAACTGGTTGACGTCGTCACCCGCGTCCTCGGCCGCCCCAGACCAGGCGAAAAGCATCCGGCCACGCGCACATTTCAGGCGCTGCGCATCTGGGTCAACGATGAGCTCGGCGAGCTCGCGCGCGGCCTGCTCGCTGCCGAATCACTGCTGGCGCCGGGTGGCCGCCTCGTCGTCGTGACGTTCCATTCGCTGGAAGATCGCATGGTCAAGCGGTTCCTTGCCGAGCGTTCAGGCCGCAAACCCGGAACTTCCAGGCATCTGCCGGTCGAAATCGCGGATCAGGACGCAAGTTTCCGAATCGTTAACTCCAAGTCGGTAAGCCCTAGTGAGCAGGAGATCGCGGCCAACCCGCGCGCCCGCTCGGCCCGGTTGCGCACCGCCGAACGGACCGCTGCCGCAGCCTGGGAACCGGACTTGGCCGCGCTCGGCCTGCCCGAGGTTTTCCTCGACAGGTGAGTGGGCCCGACAGGGAGCCGCCGCCGATGCGCATTGCCGCAAACTCCGCCGCTATCGGGCTGACGATCGCATCAGCCTATTTCCTCTATGCCGAAAGCGTCTCGACCCGCCGCCTCGAAGCGCAACTGCAGACCTCCGAGCGTCTGCGCGAGCGGCTCGAAAACGAGATCGCCGTGCTGCGGGCCGAGCGCGATGATCTCTCCCGCCCGAGCCGCATCGAGCCGGCCGCCCGCGCGCTCGGCATGCGTCCGCCGGTCGCCGGCGACTACGTCGAGCTGTCGGAGATCACGAACCCGCGCGAGAGCCCCCCGAGATGATCGAGGCTGGGGCAGCATCGGTGCACGACCGGACGCCGCGGGGCACGGGGTTGCGCGACCCCGTGCTTGCCATCGCGGCTCTTGTTGCGCTGGCGTTCCTCGCGGTTGCCGCACAAGCGCTTCGGCTATCGATGTTTGGGACCAGCGCCAGTCCTCGCATGCAACTTGCTGAGCCGATCGTGCGCATCTACACGCGGCCCGATCTCGTCGACCGAAAGGGCCGCCTGCTGGCGACCGACTTGCCGTCCCATTCGCTGTTCGCAGATCCCCTGCTGGTGATCGATCCCGACGAGGCGAGCGAAAAACTCGCTGCGATCTTTCCCGATCTCGACCCCGCGGACCTTCGCACCCAGCTCGCCGACACGAGCCGCCGGTTCGTGTGGATAAAGCGCGGGCTGCCGCCAGCCACGGCACAGCGCATCCATGATCTCGGCATGCCCGGGCTCGCCTTCCGCACCGAGCCCAAGCGCGTCTACCCGCAGGGCCGCCTCGCCGGCCACGTACTGGGCGGCGTCAGCGTCGACAATCGCGGCCTCGCCGGCGTCGAGCGCCATGTCGACGAGACCCTCGGCCTGGAGACTGGTTATTCCGCCGACTTCGCCCGCCCGCCCGTCACGCTCACAATCGACACCGGGGCGCAGCACGGGCTGGAAGAAGAACTCTCGCTCGCGCTCGCTCAATATGGCGCCAGCGGCGCAGCCGGCGTGATCATGGACGTGAGGAACGGCGCCGTGCTGGCCGCCGCCACGTTGCCCGATGTCGATCCCGGACGTCCCGGCGAAGCTCTGCTCGGCGATCGCATCGATCGGTTGGGCATGTCGACGTACGAGCTCGGTTCCGTGTTCAAGATATTCGCGGTTGCGATGGCGTTGGAGCAGGGCATCGCAACGCCCGCCACCGTGATCGACGTGCGTGTGCCGCTGCAAGTCGGCCGCTGGACGATCCGCGATATCGCACCCGCCGGCCGACCGCTCACCGTCCGCGAAGTGCTGGTGCAATCGTCCAACATCGGCGTCGCGCAACTTGCGCTGACCGCTGGCGCTCAGCGCCAGCGCGCGTTCCTGGCACGGCTCGGTCTGCTTGAGCCCATGCGCTGGGAAGCCGGCGCGCTGGGCCAGCCGCATTTGCCCGAGCGCTGGGGCGATGTCGAGGTGGCGACAATATCATACGGCTACGGCCTCGCGCTCTCGCCGCTGCAATTCGCGGGGGCCGCCGCAGCCATCGTGAACGGCGGCATCAAGGTCCGCCCACACCTGATCGAGTCTTTGCCCGGCATCGTGCCCGCAGCCGAGATCGCCGAACGCGTCGTGTCGGCCGCAACCAGCGCACGGATCAACGAGATGTTGCGCCGCGCCGTTGCGAGCCCAAGCGGCACCGGCCGGCGTGCCGACGCCGCCGGCTTCGAGGTCGGCGGCAAGACGGGCACGGCCGAGATGTCCGAGCGCGGCGGCTACAAGGCGCGCTCCGTTGTCGCCTCGTTCCTGGCCGCGTTCCCCATGAGCGCGCCGCGCTATCTCGTGCTCGTCACCTTGATCGAGCCACGGCCCGAGCAGCAATCGGGCGCGCGGATCACCGCCGGCGTCAACGCCGCCCCCATTGCTGCTCGCATCATCGCGCGCACGGGGCCGTTGTTGGGCGTGGTGCCGAGATAAGGGCCAAAGGTAATTCTGACCGTCGCTCACATGATCGTTACCGGCAGTGTTCCGGCTGTTACAGGTAGGTTCTGCCAGCGCGGGTAGATCGACTCGCATCCAACCGCCCCAGACGGTCTTCGACCCAGGGGAGGCGCATGGAGTTGATCACCATGACGACCGCCAGAATGCTTACGATCGCCACGGTATCGTTGGGGATCGGGTTCGGCACCGTGCTCGCGCAGTTGGCGAACAACGCGCCAAAGCCGGGGCCGTCCTGCTCGGCGCCGGCGCGAACAATGGCCCGGCTCGAGATGCTGTTTGGAACCGCGCGTTCGCACGGATCGCCGATCAGCGACGAGGAGTGGCATTCGTTCCTGGATACCGAAGTGACGCCGCGATTCCCTGCCGGGCTGACTGTGCTGCGGGGGCCGGGCCAGTGGCGCGGCAAAGATGGTCGGTTGACGCGGGAGCAGTCCAACATACTCGTTGTCTGGTACGAGCCGTCGAACCGCGCGGAAGCCGGTATCGAGGCGATCCGCTCCGCCTACAAGGAGCGGTTCGATCAGGACAGTGTCATGCGCGTCGACAGCGTCTCGTGCGTGTCATTCTGAGCGCAGTCCGCCGCTCAACCAGTTTTCTATTTCCGAAACCCCGGATCGATGCCATCGAGGATGCGGACATACGCGGGCCAATCCGCCGCGCCACGGCCACTGTCGTGAACCTCGAACTGTGCTGCGACCTTCTCGCAAACCGCCGGCGGAATTTCGATCAGCTTTCCGCCGGTCGCCTCCATCCGCAACTGGATCTCAGCCGCGCTCATCAGATACTTCATCAGGATGAACGCTTCGCGGGCTGACTTTCCGACAGTCAGAAGTCCGTGATTTTGCAGCACCAGCGCGCGGTTCATCCCCAGATGCCCGATGATGCGCTCGCGCTCGGAGAAGTCCTCCGTGATTCCCTCATAGGGGTGATAGCCGATCCGCTTGTAGAAGCGCGTCGCCTGTTGCGAGACCATCCGTAAGCCATGCGCGAGACCGGCCAGCGCCGTGCCCAGCTCGGTATGAATGTGGACGGAACAGTTGACGTCCGGTCGGCCATTGAGAACACCGCCGTGCAGCGTGAAGCCAGGGCGATTGACGCCGGCTTTCTCGTCGAGGTCGTCGTTCATATCGACCTTGACGAGGTTCGAGGCCGTCACCTCGGTCCACAACAGCTCGTGGCACTTCATCAGGAACGTGCTGTCCTCGCCCGGTACCCGCATGGCGCAATGATTGTAGATATTCTCGCCCCAGCCGTAGTGCGCGCAGAGGCGATAAACCGCGGCGAGTTCCACGCGCGCCTCGCGTTCGGCATCGGAAATGCCGGAGCGGTCCAAGGGAGTTATGAAGCCGATGTTCATGGCGATGTCTTTCCTCGATTTCAGCCGCAGGCCCAGTCACCCAGCATGACCGCCCACGTCACTCGATCTTGGTCCCGGAGGCCTTGATGATCTCCGCCCACTTGGGGATCTCGGACTTGATGTAGGCCGCCATTTCCTCCGGCGTATTGCCGCCCACGTCGACGCCGAGCTTGATCAGCGCGCCGCGCGTTTCCGGATCGTTCAAGGTCGTCATCATGCCCTTGTGCAACGCTGCTATCGCCTCCTTCGGCGATCCCGCCGTGGTGACCAGCGCGTGCCACGCGGTTGCCTCGTACCCGGGAAGGCCGAGCTCCGCGATCGTCGGCACATCGGCGAGCAGCGCCGTGCGTTTCAACGCGGATACGCCGAGCGCACGTAGCGCACCGCCTTGAATGTGACCAACGACCGCGGCGACTGATGAGAATCCCATCTGTACATGCCCGGCGACGAGATCCTGCAAGGCCGGCCCAGTGCCGCGATAGGCAACATGGACAAGATTGATCTTCGCTTCCGCCTTCAGTAGTTCGGCCGCCAAATGGGGCGAGGTGCCGTTGCCACCAGAAGAATAGCTGATCTTGCCAGGGTTCGCCCTGGCGTAAGCGATGAACTCCGCAAGCGTGCGCGCAGGCAGTGAGGGGTGCACGAGCAGCACGTTCGCCTGGGCGCCGACTAGCGTGATCGGCGCGAAATCCTTCACCGGATCGAAGTTGATCTTTTTGTAGAGCGCCGCATTGGCCGCGAGGATACCGCTGTTGGCGAGCAGCAGCGTATGCCCGTCAGGCGTTGCGCGGGCGACATGCTCGGCCGCGACATTGCCGCCGGCGCCTGCGCGGTTTTCGATCACGACGGGCTGGCCGATGACCTGTTCCAGCTTCTTGGCGAAAATTCGCGCCATCACATCGCTTGGCCCGCCCGGTGCGAAGCCGAGCACCAGCATGACCGGCCGCGACGGATAGGTCTGCGCTTGGGCTGTGGCGAGATTGGCGAAGGCAAGCGTCACGAAAGCAAACGCGAGAAGCAGCTTTTTCATTGTTCCCTCCCTTGGATCAGAAAAGAAAACCCGCCTGCCTGCCATTCCTCAATAACGGAAGATACCGTCGCGCTTGGCGCCAACCGTGGGATTGAGGAACAGCTCGTCGAGCGCCATCCTGCGCGGCATCAGGCCTTGCCGGTGCGCGTAGCTGACCAGTTGTTCCAGGTTCTTCACATTGCCCGGTGTCAGGCCGTATTCCCAGGGATCGCTGCCGAAAATCTCCCGCTGCGTTTCCCACTCCTCGCGCCACAGCGCGAGCGGCACCACGCGCGGGTTCTCCATCCGCCGCATTGCAATCGTCTTCGCTTTATTAAACGCGATCAGAAGGTTGTGCGCGACCCACGGATGCTTTTCTAGGATCTCCGGGCGGATCGCGGTCACATGCATGATCGGAAAGATGCCGGTTTTCTGGAAGTACTTGATCTGCTCGCCGCGGAAATCCGGGAACATGCGTGCGACGCGCGGATCCTTGTTCTCGATGGGATCGATGATGTCGGGATGCAGCAGCGCATCGACCTCGCCGTTAACCAGCATGTCCTCGATCGATTGGTCTTCGCGGATGCGCGACACCTTGAAATCTTTAGGCGGATCGAAGCCTTCTACATGGTCGTCGAGGTCGGTCAACCAGGTAATCGACCGCAAGTCGACGCCATATTCGCTCTCCAATATGCCACGCATCCACAAGATAGCAGTCGCGGTCCAGGATTTCGCGCCGACCGTGCGACCTTCAAGATCCTTAGGGCTCTTGATGCCCTTCGACGTGTTAACGTAGAACGCGCCGTGCCGGAATCGCCGGTGCAGGAACACCGGCAACGACATGAACTCCTCGCCCATGCCGCGCGCAATAACGTAGGAGCAGCCCGACAATTCGACCACGTCGAATTCACGGCCTTGTAGAAAGCGATGATGCCGCGTGTTGCTGTCCATCTCGGTCAGCACGTTGAGCTCGATGCCGTCGGGCTTGACCGAGCCGTCCTTCAACGCGCGCACGATTTCGTAGTCGCCGCACGCAAGCGTGAGCTGGAGCTTGGCTGCCATGGATGAGGGGCTCCTGGGAGAAGGTTACCGTGGTTGCTGTCCCCGACTTATCGCCTGCGACCGGCTTCATGGCTAGTAGGCGCTAAAAGTAGATCGCGTCAGTCGGGGGTGTGCAGACGCCCGGGAGCTGTGGCAAGAAGCGGGTCGAGATCAGCCTAATCCCTCCAAAGGAGAATGCCCCATGCCAATGACGCTCGAGCAGGCCCAGAAGATCGTCAGCGTCGGCCTTGCCCACGCCCGCGCCCAGAAGATGAAGCCGATGGCGATCGTCGTGCTCGACGAGCGCGGCGCGATGCGCGCGTTGGCGGCGGAGGACAACACCAGCGTCGGCCGTGCCAAGGTCGCGTTCGGCAAGGCCAATGGCTGCATCATGATGGGCCTGGGCAGTCGCGCGCTGCAGCATCGCGCCAAGGACAACCCGCAGTTCATGGTCGCTTGCGACAACCTGTTCGGCGGCCTCATCGCGGTCCCCGGCGGCGTCTTGATCACGGACGCGAGCGGCACCATCGCCGGCGCCGTTGGCATTTCCGGTGACACCTCCGACAACGACGAAGCCTGCGCCATGGCCGGCATCGCCGCGGCTGGATTGAAGGGCGATACGGGGGCGTGACGTTGCAGACGTGTCAGACCCTTCGGGTCTGACACCATTCACGACGCCGATAATTCGCCCACCGCATTGCACCGCAGCCTCAGCTCCTGCGGATCGACTCCTTCACCATCGTTTGAACTCGATAATCAGCCGGTACGCATGGTGTCAGACCCAGAGGGTCTGACACCGATATGAAACGGATGCTTCCATGACCAAACCAGGCCACAACCGCACGATGTCAGGCGCGGAATGCCTTGCCGACATGCTCCAGGCCTACGAGGTCAGCCACGTCTTCATGGTGCCGGCCGTCGTGCGCAAGACGTTCGCCGAGATGGAAACCCGCACGAGCATCAAGCGGCTGCACGTCCACTCCGAGGCCACCGCCGCCTACATGGCTGACGGGTATGCGCGGGCATCGGGCAAGCCCGGCGTCTGCATGGCGCAGGTGATCGGCGCGCTGAATCTCGCCGCCGGCCTGCGCGACGCGTGGCTCGCGCATTCGCCCGTTATCGCCGTCACGGGCGGTCGCGATCCCAAGTCCAAGTTCCGCAAGGTCTATCAAGAGATCGACGACATGCCGGCGTTCGAGCCGGTGACGAAATTCAACGCCACCGTCGACGACGTCGCGCGCTTCCCCGACATGTTCCGCCAGGCCTTCCGCGTCGCGACATCGGGCACGCCCGGCCCCGTCCATCTCCAGATCCGCGGCAACGAAGGCCAGCTCGATCAGGACACCGCCGAGATTGAGCCGCTCGTCGAACCGCAGTTTGCCCGCGTGCCGCCGTTCCGTCCGATGGCGGACGAGGCGAGCATCCGCAAAGCGCTCGAGCTCTTGCAGGCAGCCGAGCGTCCCGTGATCGTCGCCGGCGGCGGCGTTCGTGCTTCCGGCGCACAGGCCGAACTCATAGCATTGGCCGAAGCGCTGGAGATCCCGGTCGCCACCTCTCTCAACGGCAAGGACTCGATCCACGGCCTGCATCCTCTTTCGGTCGGCGTCGTCGGTTCCTACTCGCGCGAGAGCGCCAACCGCGTCGTCGGCAAGGCCGACCTCGTCTGCTTCATCGGCTCCGAGACCGGCGGCATGACGACTCATTTCTGGGCCGTGCCGAAGATCGGTACGCCCGCCATCCAGATCGACATCGAGCCCGAGAACCTCGGCCGCAACTATCCCTTGCAGGCCGCGGTCAACGGCGACGCCAAGGTCACGCTCGCCCGCATGGTCGCGCTGGCCGATAAGAAGACGGCGGGAAAACGCAAGGCCTGGGTGGGCGAGGCGCAGAGCCTCGTCGCGGAGTGGCGCGCGAAATACAAATCAGCGCTCGCATCCGATGCCGTGCCGATCCGCCCCGAGCGCCTGTGCGGCGACCTCACCCGCTACATGCCCGACGACGCCATCGTCGTGGTCGACACCGGTCACGCCGGCATGTGGATGGGCGGAATGTACGATCTGCGCACGCCGCAACAAAGCTACATGCGCAGCGCCGGCCATCTCGGCTGGGCGTTCCCCGCGGGGCTCGGCGCCAAGTGCGCGATGCCCAACCGCCCCGTCGTCACCTTCACCGGTGACGCGGGCTTCTGGTATCATATCGGCGACATCGAGACGGCGGCCCGCTGGGGCATCAACGCGGTCACGGTCGTCAACAACAACGGCGGCGGCACTCAGAG
>CAMDPA010000120.1 GCA_945903565.1 Devosia equisanguinis
ATGCCGGAAAAGGCGGAGGGTCTGGGAGGTCTCCTCCCAGCCGGGTGCAGGGCGGGAGCCCTGCTCGCGTAGCGAATTGCAGTGCAAAGTATCCATCTAACGAAAAATCCTTGTGAGGCACCGGAACCATGACCAAAGCAACGCTCGACGACGCCCGCGCCTGGGTTGCTCGCATCGTGCAGGCGTCCGGCGCGCTGCCGGCCACGGCACGCTCCGTCGCGACCGCGTTGGTGGCCGCCGAAGCCGATGGGCTCAAGGGGCACGGGCTCTCTCGCCTGCCGACGTACGTGGGCATGCTCCGCAGCGGCAAGATCGACGGCCGCGCGACACCGGCGGCAACCCGGCCGCGTCCCGGCGTTCTCGCCGTCGATGCCGCGTGCGGTTTCGCCTATCCCGCGATCGATCTGGCGCTGGCGGAACTTCCCGCGCTCGCACGTCAGAACGGCTTGGCACTCGCTGCGATCAAGCGATCCAATCACGCCGGTGCGCTCGGGCTGGCGGTGGAGCGGCTGGCCGACGCCGGCCTCGTCGCACTGATGCTCGCCAATACGCCGGAAGCGATCGCGCCATGGGGCGGCAAACGCGCCGTGTTCGGCACCAACCCGATCGCGTTCGCGGCACCACTCGCGGGCCGGCCGCCGGTGGTGATCGACCTCGCGCTGTCGAAGGTCGCGCGCGGCAACATTGTCGCCGCCAAGCAGAAGGGCGAAGCGATCCCGCACGGCTGGGCGCTCGACGCGCAAGGCCACCCGACTACCGATCCCGATGCCGCGCTGGCGGGCACGATGGTTGCGATGGGCGACGCCAAGGGCGCGGCACTCGCCATGATGGTGGAGGTGATGGCGGGCGCGCTCGTCGGCGCGCATCTCGGCTTCGAGGCGTCGTCCTTCCTCGATGAGAAGGGCCCGCCGCCGCAGACGGGGCAGCTCATCATCGCGATCGATCCGACAGGGCTCGGTGGCAGCAATTTCGCCGAGCGCATGACGACCCTGGCCGCCGCGATCGAAGTTCAGGACGGCGCACGATTGCCCGGCAGCCGCAGGCTCGCGCTACGCCGCGCGGCGGTCGAGACGGGAATCGATATTCCCGACGCGATGATTGCGCAGTTCGGCCCGATCCGCGCCTGATCGAGCCGTTTGCACGCACCTGCACCTCAGAAGATTGCGCACGGATATTTCAATGTGATGTATGGCAAGTCCAACCTGCACTGACTCGACTTCGTCTTGGCCGATGCGTACCGGCGCGGACGGCTCTCGGGCTTGGCCACATATACCTTTGCGGCCTGCTTCGACCGCCGTGTGGCGGCTGCCGAGGCACGACGGGGCGCTGCGACCTGCCGCTCCGGCGCGGGCGTCATCGCGCTCGGGCTGATCGGAACAGGGGCGGCGACTAGACGCTGGGACGGTGCGGCGGTATCGGGATCGAGCGCGCGAGGTTGCGCTTGCACCGGCAGGACTGTGGCCGGGACAGCATCGGGCGCTGCTGCGGGTGCTGCCGCTTGCATGGCCGGTTCCTTGCCATCGCAGCGCTTCAGATCGGCCGGTGCGCGCTTCCAAGTCATCGTCTCGCTGAGCAGCTTCGTGCCCATGTAACCGACCACGCGCAGGCGGTCCTTGCCGATCGGCTTGAGTTCGACGCTGTAGCGTGAGTTATCGTCGGGATCGACAATCCAGCCGCGATCCCAGGTGTTGTTGCGAACCGGCCGCACGTCGCCGATCACCTGATTGCGGCAGGTATTGCCGTGATTGGCGTCCTTCACCCAGACGATGTGGCCGCACAGCGCGCCGTTGCATTCGGTGATCTCGACAGCGCCGCGGCCGGTATGGTCGATCCACACGCCGGTCGGCAGTGATTGCGCTACAGCAACAGCCGGCAGCACGGCAGCCGCGAACAGGCCTGCGAACGCAGCAAACAATTTAGTCGTGGTCATCCGGGCCTCCCAAAAAATTGGCATAGGGGCGCTTGCCTCCTATCGCGACGAATATGATCTGACGGCACAGTGTCCGTCTGTTCCGTGCGGAACCGGGGCTGACAGGTTGTCGACCGATCCGGGTCGCGCAACCGTTGCCCATTCCGCAGTGGCCCGGCGCGCGCTATAGCAATCCGCAATGGGGCGTGGATGCCTCGCTCGAGCAGCGCGATTATAAAGACTATGAGATACAACACCAGCTTCAAATCCCTGAAGGACGAGGTCAGCCCGCAAGAGTGGCAGACGCGGGTGGAGCTCGCCGCCTGCTACCGGCTGATCGACATTTTCGGCATGACGGACCTGATCTACAATCACATCACGGCCCGCATTCCCGGCACCGACGACCACCTGCTGATCAACCTCTACGGGCTGCTTTACAAAGAAATCACCGCGTCGAGCCTCGTGAAGATCACGCTCGATGGCGAGGAGCTGGCCAAGCCGGACACCGACTACGGCATCAACAAATCCGGCTACGTGATCCACGGCTGCATCCATCGCGCACGGCCGGATGCGACGTGCATCATTCACACGCACACCCGCGCCGGCATGGCCGTCGCCGCGATGAAATGCGGCCTACTGCCGATGTCGCAGACGTCGATGCGATTCGTCGGCCACATCGGCTATCACGACTACGAGGGCCCCGCCGTCGATCTCGCCGAGCGCGAACGTCTGGTGCGCGATCTCGGCCCGCACGACGCGATGATCATGCGCAATCACGGCCTGCTCACCTGCGGCGCGACGATCCAGCAGGCCTTCAACACGATGTATCAATTGGAGCTGTCGTGCCGCGGTCAGGTCGACGCGATGGCCGCCCGCACCGAGCTGACCTTGCCCGGCGAGAACGTGCTGGCCCACACTGCCCACCTCTATCAGCCCGGGACCCGCCGCCCCTACGGCGTCCTCGAATGGCCCGCGATGCTGCGCCTGCTCGAGGCGGAATGGCGCCGGAGCGGATTCCCGCCGTATTGGTCGTAACCCCTAAGCCACCGGCTCAACGGATCAGTCCGGACGACAGCAGCTCCCCAGTGAGCGGACAGTTGCGGCGGCGCACACAAAAACGGACTCGGCCACTTTCGATCGTTGAGGGCGCCGCGCGCGCCTCCGCCCCCTGGAGGGGGGCGGGCCAAACGCCACCGGTTTAGACTGCCCAAGGTGGGTCCAGCCACGTGCGCCGTGGGCAGGCTAAGCCGGTGGCGTTTGGGGTGGGGGTGATCTTTTCACGCGCGCTCGTTTGTGCATATGCGCGCTCGCTTGCCATGGGGCCAGCGCAACTCGGCGCAAGCCGCAGATCACCCCCTCCAAGAACGTCATCGGATTTTGTCCGCCCACTGCGTTTGTCGCTCTGCCGACGATGGGCGGACTAAACCCGTGACGTTCTATCCTCCCCCGTCAAGGGGGAGGCGACGTGCGCGGCGCCGGCACCGCGAGGTCAGCACCGGGTCACGCCATGCCGTCGTAAGAGTCCGCGCCCGCGCGTCAGCACTTTCAGTGCCGCCCCGCACTTGCCCCGCATCACTCCCTCAATTTACGCCAGATCGCGCCGAGCGGGTTGGCATAGTCGTCGGTCCAGGGCCTGACCGCGAGCTCGCTTGCATCGGGCTCGTCCCAATCCTTGCGCTTTGCAAGCCTTTCCAGATCAGCTTTCGTGCGTGCGGCAACGACCACCGTGGACTCGAAGCGATAGCCGTCTTCGGCATCCTCGGGCAGGTCGTCGTCCTTGCCCAGCGAAACGAGCCCCGCTGACTTCGCGACGACGTGCCCAACGCTCATCAGTTCCATGTGCCGGTTCGACAGATGCAGCGCGATCAAACCGCCGGGCGCGAGCTTGCCAGCGTAGAGCGCCATCGCCTCGCGCGTGAGCAGATGCGCGGGCACCGAATCCGACGCGAACGCATCGATCACGATCACGTCGTAGGCAGCCGCCGCCGCACGTCCCAGCGTGATCCGCGCATCGCCGACGACGATCGGCACCTGCGGCCGGCAGCCCGAGATGAACGTGAAGTAGCGGGGGTTGCGCGCAATCGCGATCACCGTCGGGTCGATCTCGAAGAACATCAGCTCGTCGGCCGCCTCGACCAGACACGTCATGCTTCCAGCACCAAGGCCGACCGCCGCGATCTTGAGCGGCGCTCCTTTGCGCGCGCGCGCGGCGTCGAGCACATCGCTGATCGGCGAGCCGCGGAAATAGTAGGTAAGCGGTTCGGGTCTTCCAATCACGGGCTTGCCGGCATCGTCGCGAATGCGTTGTGCGCCGTGCGTGGTCGTGCCGTGCTGCAACAATCGGAACTGGCCATCGTCGCTGTCGTGGACCTTGTGCACGCCAAAGAAGCTGCGGAACGTAACGGTCGTCGAACCCTCCGGCGGTTAAAGCCGGCCGATCGCTAGCAGGATCGCCAGCGCCGCCGCGAACAACGGCACGCTGCGCCACGCCAGCGCCGCCGCTGCGAGCCCCATCAGACCGATGGCCGTCGTCACGTACTCCACCTGATAGATCGCGCCGCGCCCCAACAGGCCCGGACCAAGCACGAGCACCGCTGCAACCGCAGCAGCGCCCAGCACACGCGCATCCCCGCTCCATTCCGGTTGCGCGCTAGCCGGCCGGCACAACGCGGCGGCCACGATCAGGATCGGATACTCCGCGATCCATGAAAACAACGCGGGCGCGGCAAGGCTCGAAAAGGCACCGCCCACCATGCCGCCGAACGCCATCGCGAGATAGAACATCGTCAGATGGTTCGCATGCGGACGCCCCCGCGCCAGCTCGCCGTGGCACATGAACGCGACCACGACGAATACCGCCAGATGCAGCAGCAGCTCGGCAATGAACCGCACACCTTCCAGGTTCGATTCCGGAGCCAGCACCATCACGCCCGCGACCGCCAGCAAGAGCCACGGCACACAAGCGACGACGCGCTGATGCGTAGCCTCGCCCCACGAGCGGAACACGATCACCAGCGTCAGCAGATAAAGCGCCAGCGGAATAACCCAGACCAGCGGAATGGCCGCGATGTCAGTGGAAATTTGCGCGGTTACCGCGACCAGAAGCCCGGACGGAATTGCACCCAGCAGGCACCACCGCAACAGATCGCGTAGCGGCGGAGCCTCCGTGCGCGCTACTGCCTCGTGCTCCTGCAAACCGCTCCGTTTGAGCACGAGCGCCCCGCAGATCGCCAGCAACACGACCAGCGCGACATAACCCGCCGACCACAACATCGACTGCCCCGCGAGCGGCAGCAGCGGCTCGATCGCCAAGGGATAGGCGAGCAGTGCGAGGAAACTACCGGCATTGGAAACAGCATACAGAAAGTACGGATCCGCGCCGGGCCGATCGGCACCGCGCGCGAACCAGCTCTGCAGCAGTGGTCCATTGGCCGACAGCGCGAAGTACGGCGCGCCGATCGACGCCGCGAAAAGTCCAAACAGCCACAGCGCCTCACCCGAGGCAGGCGGATCGCCCCAGCCACGCGCAATACCGAGCGGCAGCCACAACAGCGCGACAGCCGACACCGTCAGATGCGTCGCGACCCTGGCTGTCCACGACGGCAGCCGCGTCAACAAATGAGCGTAGAGATAGCCGCAGAACAACAGCGCCTGGAAGAACGCCATCGCCACCGACCACACCCCCGGCGATCCGCCAAGCCGGGGCAGCACGAACCGCGCGAACATCGGCTGGATCGCGAAAATCAGCGCCGCACTGAGAAAGGTCGCCGCAAGAAAGGCAGCCACTAAGCTGGTGGGAAAACCTCGAACACCGGCATCAGCAATGGCGCCCGGCTTCGGTTCACTCGACATGCGCGGCCCTCGGAATATTCAGTATCGTTCCAACTACTGGCGGGAGAGCGCAAACCACTGCTCTTTCGCCGCACACGTGTTAGGTACTTACGCGTAGGCCGATTCCGCCGCAAGCCGGAACGCCTGAATTTGAACTGCCGCCGGCTGCCTCGGCCAAGTAACAAACGCTCGCGACTTTCCGCTTTGACCAACCGTGCGCGAGTGCCGAGAATGGCTGGCATCAAACTCGCGAGGAGAACCCACGATGCCCCCCCCAGTATTGCCGGATCGCGCGCGCGTCGTGGTGATCGGCGGCGGCGTCATCGGAACGTCGGTGGCGTATCACCTCGCGCATTTGGGTTGGAAGGACGTCGTCCTCCTCGAACGCGACCGGCTGACATCGGGCACCACCTGGCACGCCGCCGGCCTGATGGTCACGTTCGGTTCGACATCGGAAACCTCGACCGAGATGCGCAAGTACACGCGCGATCTCTATAGCCGTCTCGAGGCCGAGACGGGGCAGGCCACCGGCTTCATGCCGGTCGGCTTCATCGAGGTCGCGGCCGACGCCGATCGCCTCGAGGAATATCGGCGCGTCGCCGCCTTTAATCGCTGGTGCGGCGTCGATGTGCACGAGATCGCGCCTGCGGAAGTAAAGCGCCTGTTTCCGCTCGCCCGCGTCGACGACATCCTCGGCGGCTTCTACGTCAGGGAGGACGGCCGCGCGAACCCCGTCGACGTGACGATGGCGCTTGGCAAGGGCGCGCGACAGGCCGGCGCACGCATCATCGAGGGCGTTGCCGTAACAGGCGTGCTCAAGAAGAACGGTCACGTCACCGGCGTTCGCACCGCGCACGGCGACATCGCCGCCGAGGTCGTGGTCAATTGCGCGGGCATGTGGGCGCGTCAGCTCGGCGACGAGGCCGGCGTCACCATCGCCAATCAGGCGGCCGAGCACTACTACCTCATCACCGAGAAACTCTCCGATCTCCCGCCAGCATTGCCGGTGCTCGAAGACCCCTCGTCCTACGGCTATTTCCGCGAGGAAGGCGGCGGATTACTGATCGGCCTGTTCGAGCCCGAATGCGCGCCCTGGAATGTCGGCGGCATTCCCGGAGACTTCTCGTTCGGCGAAATCCCGCCGGACTGGGAGCGCATGGCGCCCTACCTGGAAAAGGCGATGTCGCGCGTTCCCGTGTCCCTGGAGACCGGGATCAAGAAGCTGTTCTGCGGCCCGGAAAGCTTCACGCCAGATTTGCGTCCGGTCGTCGGCGAAGCCCCGGAATTGCGTAATTACTTCGTGGCGGCGGGTCTCAACTCGGTCGGCATCCTGACCGGCGGCGGCATCGGTCGGGTGCTCGCGCACTGGATCGTCAACGGCGCGCCGGACGTGGACGTGACCGGCTTCAACATCGACCGGCTCCATGCCTATCAGGGCAACCCCGACTACCGCCGCGAGCGCACGATCGAATCGCTCGGCCTCGTCTACAAGTGCCACTACCCCACCATGTCGCCGCAGACCGCACGCGGCGCAAAGCGCAGCGCGGTGCATGATCGCCTCGCCGCCGCCGGCGCCTACTTCCGCGACGTCAGCGGATGGGAAGGCGCCGACTGGTACGCGCCGGCCGGCAGTGAGCCGAAGGTCGAGAAGCTTTCGTGGGGCCGGCAGAACTGGTTTTCCTGGTGGGCAGCCGAGCACCGCGCCGCACGCGAAGGCGTGATCCTTATGGACATGTCGTTCATGAGCAAATTTCTCGTGCAAGGCCGCGATGCCGGACGCGTGCTGAATTACGTCTCGGCCAACAACGTCGATGGCCAGCCGGGAACGATCACCTACACGCAATGGCTCAATGAGAAGGGCACGTTGGAAGCCGATCTGACCGTGGCGAAGCTCGACGACGCGCGCTTCCTGGTCGTCGTGACGGACACCATGCACCGCCACGCCGAAACCTGGCTGAAGCGCCATATCCCCCACGACGCGCACGCCTTCGTGACCGACGTGACATCAGGTTACTGCCAGCTCAACCTGCAAGGCCCGAAGTCGCGCGCGCTGCTGCAAACGCTGACCAGCGCCGATCTTTCAAACGATGCATTTCCATTCCGGGCGGTGCGCGACATCGACATCGGTTATGCCCGCGTCACGTGTGTCCGCATCACCTATGTCGGCGAACTCGGCTACGAACTCTACATCCCGGCAGAGCAGGCGGCCCACGTCTACGAGCGCCTGATCGCGGCGGGCGCTGGCTTCGGGATGGTTCACGCGGGGCTCAAGGCGCTGGCCAGCTTGCGCCTGGAGAAGGGCTACCGCGACTACGGCCACGACATCGACAACACCGACAACGCCTTCGAGACCGGCCTTGGCATGTTCGTCGACCTGACCAAGCCCGGCGGCTTCATCGGCCGGGAAGCCGCATTGAAGCAGAAGGCATCCGGCCCGCTGAAGCGCCGCCTGGCGCAAGTGCTGGTGAAAGACCCCAAGCCGCTGCTGTTTCACGCCGAGGTCGTGTTGCGAAACGGCAAACCCGCCGGCTACGTGCGCGCGGGCTCCTACGGCCACACTCTCGGCGGCGCGGTCGGTCTCGTCATGCTCGAGTCCAACCGGCCAGTAGATGCCGCCTGGCTCAACGAAGGCCGCTGGGAAATCGACATCGCCGGCACGCTCTACCCCGCCGAAGTTTCGCTGAAACCGCTCTACGACCCGCAGATGCAGCGGGTGAAGGTGTAGAGTTCCAATACCCGATGTCCGCTACTCTCGCGTCTTTTCCGCCGCCGGTTCCCCGCCGGGCGCGATGATATTGCGCACCAGCCAGAAGTACGCCGGATACGGCAAGACGCGAGCGAGCTTCAGCATCGCCACCATCTGCCATGGAAACGCGATCTCGAATTTCCCCTTCTGCAGCCCACGAATAATCCGCCGCGCGGCGTCGTCCGGCTTCATCAGATAGGGCATCGGAAATTCGTTGACCACCGTCATTGGCGTCTCGACGAATCCGGGATTGACGACACTCACCTTGACCCCGTGACGTTCGAGATCCCCGTGCAACACCTCCGCCAGACTGATCGCGGCCGCCTTGCTCGGCGCATAAGCCGCCCCCTTCGGCAGCCCGCGATATCCAGCCACCGAGGCCACCAGCGCAATGTGCCCTCGCCGGGCCGCGATCATCGGTGGAATCAGCGGCTCGATCGCGTTGGCGAGCCCCGCGTAGTTCACCGCCATCGTGGCAGCCACCCGCGCCGCATTGAAGTCGGACGCCCCCATCGGATCCCAGACGCCGGCATTGAGAATAGCCAGATCGATCCCACCGAACGCGGTCATGATCCGCGCATGCGCCGCAGCCACCTCGTCGGCATTCGTCACGTCGGCAGGCACCGGCATTATTCCGGGCACTTGGCCGGCCAGATCTACGAGTTTGGCCACGTTGCGCGCGGTCGCGGCAACGCGCACGCCTCGCGCCGCCAGCATCACCGCGAGCTCGCGGCCGATCCCCGTGCTCGCGCCTGTGATCCAGACTGTTTTCCAAGGCAAGTCCGCGGCAGCGTTCGCCATGCACACATTCCCGTCAGCGGTTGCAGTAGCCGGCCGACACGCTCAATCGAGCGCACCAGCCGCTCGCACGCGCTATTTCGCTCAAGTACGTCAGCCTGGCAACGACCGCCGGTCTGATCGCGATCCGGCTGAGGACATTATAGCCGCGGTTACAACTTCTACGCGCTTTGCGGTCCAGCGGATCATCCACCCCGTATCCGCCCACGAGCGACGGCGCCTGAACAATGCGCTACACTCTCAGGCCAAGCTTGCGAGCGGAATTCCCTCGCATGCCCTCCAATGAGGGAAACGGACATGAAAAGTGGCAATGGCCCAGCACCTGCAGCAAACGGCCCTGGCGCAACAGTCCCAGTTCCCAGCAACCGGGACGAAGCCGGCCCCCCCTCGCAGGCGGAGGTCGAGCAGGCCGTTCGCACCATGATCCGCTGGGCGGGAGACAATCCCACCCGCGACGGGCTGGCCGATACGCCGGCTCGCGTGGCCCGCGCGTTCCAGGAGTTCTTCCGCGGCTACGGCGAGGACCCCGTCGAGATCCTGCAGCGCACCTTCGAGGAGACCGAGGGCTACGACGAGATGGTGATCCTGCGCGCCATCCGCTTCGAGAGCTTCTGCGAGCATCATATGGCCCCGATCATCGGCCGCGCCTGGGTGGCCTATGTGCCCTCCGGCCGGGTGGTCGGCATCTCCAAGCTCGCGCGGGTGGTCGACGCCTACGCCAAACGCCTCCAGATTCAGGAGAAGATGACCGCGCAAATCGCCAACGTCATCAACGAGGTGCTCCAGCCCCAAGGCGTCGGGGTGGTGCTCAAGGCGACCCACCACTGCATGACGACGCGCGGCGTGCATAAGCCCGGCACCGATCTCGTGACCAGCCGCATGCTCGGCTGCTTCCGCGATAACCCGATGACCCGGCAGGAATTCCTGACCATGATCGAATAGTTTACGAATCGGCGCATACTCATGCTCCTGAACTTCGTCGCCTCATCCGGAGCAGCTCCTTGATCCCCTGGCGCCTCGTTTTCGATATCGTCGGTTTCCAATCGACATGGTGGGCATCCGCGCTCGGCGCGGGCGCTGGACGGTGGGAGCCCGGCGTCGCGGTCGCCGCGATCGTGATCGCAGCCCAGCTTGCGTTGTCCGGCGAACGAAAAGCACTGTTCGTGACGACCCTGGCCGCGGGTGTCATGGGCGTGATCGCGGAAACCGGCCTGATCGCATCAGGCCTCGTGCGCTATGCGGCCGACTGGCCATTAGCCGGGTTCGCACCGGTTTGGCTCGTTGGCCTGTGGATGGTGTTCGCGACGTGCGTTCCGGCCACCGACCGGATGCTGGGCGCCAACGCGCTTCTCAAATCCATGCTCGTCGGCGCGGTCATCGCACCACCCACCTATTGGGCCGGCGAGAGCTTCGCCGCCTTGAGCTTTGCCGAGCCGCACTGGCTTGCCCTTGCCGCAACCGCCGTCGTATGGGCGATCGCGACACCACTCATGATCCTGGTCTACCGGCGTTTCACTGTACCGCAGGATCAGCTCGGCCGCCGCGTGGCCGACAGATCGGCGTGATAGTCGCGCAGCGCATCCACTAGAGTGAAACGCGGCTCCCAGCCGAGCCGTTTTCGTGCCCGCGAGATATCCATCGGCTCGCTCTTGGCCGCCGGTCGCTCGCCGGGCTCGATCTCCACCGTGAGCCCAGGGCACACCTGCCGCACCGCTGCGACGAGGTCGTCGAACCGCGTCACCTGCCCGTTGCCGATGTTGAACACGCGCTCGCGCGGCGCGGCAACCGTTGCGGCCAGATCGATCGCGGCACCGACATCCTTGGCGTAGACGTATTCGACATCGGCCGCCTCGCTGGCCGAAATCCGCGCGGGCCGGCCGGCAATTCCGGCCTTCATCAATTCCTGCATCTTGGCCCCTCCCGACGAGCCACCCCAGAAATGCCCGACGCCGAACACGTTGGCCGGCCGCAGCATCACCAGCTCGATCTTGAACTGCGCGGCATAGGCTTCCAGGATCATCTCCTTGGCCACCTTGAAGTTGCCGTAGGCGCGACCCGGCCCGAGCGGGAAATCTTCCGTGATCTTCCCCGCCAGCGGCAGCCGCCAGTCGTACACCCCGAACGTCGACAGGTGCACGATCCGCTTAACGCCCGCCAGCCGCGCCGCTTCCGCCACGTTGCGCGTGCCTGAAATATTGATGTCGAACGCCTGACTGATCTCGCGCTGCACCCGCCCGCCGATCAGCCCCGCCGTATGCACGACGGTTTCGATCCGGTGAGTCGCGATCGCCTCGACCAGATCGGGGAGATTGCGCACGTCCCCGCGCACGATCTGGAAACCGCCCTCGCCAAGCTTGAGCTTGAGGAATTCGGTACGCGGCTCCAGATCGAAGAACACGATCCTCTCACCACGCGCCTTCGCCACTTGCGCGAACGACGCCCCGAGCAGTCCAGCTCCCGTCACCAGCGTGCCCATCGCGTTTCCTCCATCTTCTCCCCGTCCGTCACAGTAGGGGCCAGCCCCCGACGGCTGTGGGAGAACTCAAACCGGATCGCCACCACCGTAGAGCCACGCGCTCGACTTCAGCGCCTCTTCTGGCGTGCGCTCCTTGAAGAACTGGTCGCGCAATTCCGCCACCACGCCGGCGGCGTGATAGAACTGGCCGTAGACGCGCGAGTTGGTCTGGATGCGCGCCGTTCGAAGATAGCGCTTGCTCTGATAGCTCAAGAACGCCGCGTTGAGATCGCCGGGGCTCAAGGCCACGTCGTGGGCAAGCTGCACGGCGTCCTCGGTCGCCATGTTCGCGCCCTGCGCCAGATACTGCAGCGTCGGGTGGGCCGAATCGCCCAGCAGCGTCACGAGCCCCTTGGTCCAGTTCTTGACGGGAAGCCTGTCGCACAACACCCACATCTTCCACGTCTCGATCTTCTCGATCAGCTTCATCACTTCCTGCCGCTGACCGGCGAAGTGCTTCATCATCTCGCTCGAGCTCGCCTCGACGTTCCAGCCCTCCTCGTAGCGGTCGGAATGGAACACCGCGACGAGATTGTAGAGTTCGCCGCGGCGCAGCGGATAGTGCACCAGATGCGTCTTCGGCCCCGCCCACAGCACCACGTCGGGGCCCCACATGCCCTCCGGCACCTCGTCGCGCTTCAACACCGCGCGGAACGCGATATGGCCAGAAACGACCGGCTTGCCGTCGCCGACGATCTCCTCGCGGATGCGCGACCACAGCCCATCGCAACCGATCAGCGCGGCGCCCTCCTCGCTCCGGCCATCCTTGCAATGCACGATGACACGGTCGCCCTTGTCCTCGAAGCTCGTCATCTCCCGGTTCTTCTCGAGCTTAATCAGCGGGCTCTCCGCCGCTTTACGCAGCATGCACGCATGCAAGTCCGCGCGATGTACGACAGCGTAGTTCTCGCCGTAATGCTTGGGAAAAATCTCCTTCACCGGCACGCGCGTGATCACATGGCCGCCGAGCGCGCAGCGCATCACCAGCGCGTCCGGCATCGACGAGATATCCATCACCTGCTGCTTGATCCCGAGGCGATCGAGCGCGCGAACGATGTTGGGGCCAAGCTGGATGCCCGCACCGATCTCGGCGAACTCCGGCGCCTGCTCGATCACGTGAACGGCGTAGCCCTTCTGCGACAGCGCGATGGCAGTTGCAATGCCACCTATGCCGCCGCCGACGACGATGAAGGGTTTATTGAGGGTCGTAGTCATGTATGGGTCCTGGGTATGGCGGTGG
>CAMDPA010000121.1 GCA_945903565.1 Devosia equisanguinis
CTGCGCAAGGGCGCGGCCCGCACCGTGAAGGCGCTGATGAAGCTGATCGGCCGCCTCATCAAGACGTTTGCACCCGACGAGTGCGCGAACTACTTTCGCCACGCCGGATACGGGTAGCGACCCAGATCAGGTGGAAAATGCTCTAGAGCGCTTTCTTCTTATTCAAATCGAGTGGAAAGCGCACCAAAAGCAGCGATCAAAGCATCCTGCGCAAAAGAACAAGTGGGAGGACCGTCGATGATACGCAATCGCATCCAGTTGGCAGCTACGGCGGCTTTCGCCCTGTCGGCCGTTGCCGCGCCGCACGCTTACGCGCAAACTCCTGTCGAATCTTTCTACAAGGGAAAAGACGTCCAAATTCTAATTGGCGCGGGCGTCGGCGGAACCTACGGGCTTTATACGCAGCTCGCCATTCGCCACATGAAGAAATACATCCCCGGCCAACCCAACCTCATTATGCAGAGCATGCCGGGGGCAGGCGGCAATGTGGGGCTCAATTACTCTTACAACGTCGCCCCAAAGGACGGCTCCTTGATGCATCTCGTACACGCCGAGGTGCTGTTTGAAACGCTGCTGACGAGCGGCGTTAAATTCAATGCGCAGAACTATCAATACATCGGCCGGTTTGCGGATGGCGATGCGGTAGCCCTTGTGACGAAAGCGTCCACCGTTCGCACGCTCGATGACGCGAAGAAACGCGAAGTGACGATGGGCGTCACCGGCTTCTCGAACGTATTTGCGCTCGGCCCGCTGATGCTCAACCGGGTCGCTGCCACCAAATTCAAGATCATCGCCGGCTACAAGGGCACGTCGGACATTCACCTCGCGATGCAGCGCGGAGAACTCGACGGCGGCGGCATGACAATGGCGAATGCGCTGACCATTCATGGCGACAAACTGAAGAGCGGCGATCTCGTGGCGGTGTTCGCCATCTCCTCGAAGCGTTTGCCCGAGTATCCCGAGGTGCCCGCCATGACCGAATTCGGCAGCCCAGCCGATAAAACGCTGATGGAGATTTATGCTTCTGCCGGTACCATCGGACGTGCCCTGGCATTCCCGCCCGGCGTACCCGCCGACCGCGTGCAAGCGCTTCGTGCCGCCTTCGTCAAGATGCTCGACGATGCCGACTTCAAAGCCGAAGTGACGAAAGCCAACGTACCCGTCACGCCGATGAGCGGCGAGGATATCGGCGCGTATATCGCGGAAGTCATGAAAACACCGGCATCGCAGGTCGAAGCGGCGCGCAAGTTGCACAATGAATTGCTGGCGCAGAAGTGAATTGCTGGCGCAGAAATAAGGGTAGCGATCCGCTACTCCGTAGGGTGCAATAGCGTCTTCGCGTATTGCACCGCTGCCACATAGCCGCTGAAACGTAACTGGCAACGTAGCCGGTGCAATACGCCAAAGTTGGCTATTGCACCCTACGCCCCCACTCACATCTCCCGCAACCCGTGCGCGATCACCTTCTTCATCACGCTCGGCAGCGCCTGGCTGTCGAGGTCGCGCCTCGGCACCCAGCGGCAGCGCGGCTGATCGGCCCAGAACGTCAAGGGAGCGTCGAACGGAACGACGGCGCGGTAGACCACCAGCTCCAGCTCGAAATGCGAAAAAACGTGGCGCACCGTCGACGGCACCTTCCACCAGTCGCCCTTGGCCGGCGCGATCCGCATCGCATCGGTCGCCGACGGCAGCATGTCGAGCCAGTCGGTCGATGGTACCTCGAGCATGCCGCCCAGCAGACCGTTCTCCGGCCGCTTGCGCAATAACACCGCGCCGTCCTCGCGCAGCGCGATGAACGCGATGCCGAACCGCGCGGGACGCTCGCCCTTGGGTGTGCGAGCCGGTAGCCGCGCCTCGATCCCGAGCTTGCGCGCCGTGCAATCGGAGTTGAGCGGACACATCAGGCACGACGGGCTCTTGGGCGTGCAGACGGTGGCGCCCAGGTCCATCATCGCCTGCGCGAAATCACCTGTGCGCGTCATCGGCGTCAGCGTCGCCGCGAGCGAACGCAGGGCCGGCTTCGACAGCGGCAGCGGCTCGCGCACCGCGAATAATCGCGACACCACGCGCTCCACGTTACCATCGACCGGCGTCACGCGCTCGCCGAACGCGATCGATGCGATGGCGGCGGCGGTGTAGGGCCCGATGCCCGGCAACTCCAGCAGCTTCGCCTCGTTCTTGGGGAACCGGCCGCCGTGCTCGGCCACGATCGCTTTCGCGCAGGCATGCAGGTTGCGCGCGCGGCTGTAGTAGCCAAGCCCGGCCCAGGCCGCGAGCACCTCTTCCAGCTCGGTATCGGCAAGCGATCGCACATCCGGCCAGCGCGCGACGAACGCCTCGAAATAGGGAGTGACCGTCTTGACGGTCGTCTGCTGCAACATGATCTCGCTGAGCCAGACCCGGTAGGGATCGGCGCGCTCGCCAAGCTCGGCCCGCCACGGCATCTGGCGCCGCTCGCGGTCGTACCAGCCGAGCAGCGCCGGCGCGATATCGCGTGCAATGGGATTTCGCACCGTTGCCTGCGGTCTGCGTTGCAGTTTGGCCACGCCCGCCATTTGTGTCCCCTGGCCGTCGACCCGAATCACGCCGTGCATGATAGTTCCGCTGCCATGAGTTCTGAAAAATGCGCGAGGCAGCTGACGTGACCGTACATCGCAGCAACAATGAGTCGAGTCCAGCCAGCCGGCCCTCAACTCAACCGGCAGCGCCGCAGCAGCAACGCCAGCGTGGGGTGTTTGCCCGCTCCGTCGGCAGCTTCGTACCGCGGCTGACTCAGAAGGCGATGCAGAAATACGGCTTCTCGACCGCCGCGCTATTGACCGACTGGGCCACCATCGTCGGCAAGGATTTGGCCGGTTATACCTCGCCGCTGAAGCTGAAATGGCCGCGCGCGGCCGAAACCTACGGTGAGACCACCGCCGAGGAGGCCGGGCGTCCTGGCGCCGTATTGCATTTGCAGGTCGATGCCGCCCGCGCCCTCGACGTCCAGTACAAGCGCGCGATGATCGTGGAGCGGATCAACGGATATTTCGGGTATCGCGCAATCGGCGAGCTACGCATCGTGCAGGCGCCGATCGCGCCGCTACCGCCGGCTGCCATGCCGCGCGATGTCATGGCCAAGGCACGCCCCGGTCTCGATCTCGGCAACATCACCGACGACCGGTTGCGCGACGCCCTTGAGCGTTTGCAGCGCGGCATGGCCAAGCGCTGAAGCATAATACCGTTCCACGTTAACTCCGGTCGTGGCGGATGTGGTAAGGCTCGCGCCCGCCCAGGAGTCATAGTCGCGCCGCCGGCCCGACGGACTGTAGCGGCAATTCCGGTGAGCCGTGACCGATACTCCTCGTTTCAATGTCGCCGTCATCGGCGGCGGCCCCGCAGGCCTGATGGCGGCTGAAGTGTTGTCCGCGGCCAACGTCCAGGTCACCATCTACGACGCGATGCCGACCATCGGCCGCAAGTTCCTGATGGCCGGGCGTGGCGGCCTCAACCTCACGCACAGCGAGGAACTGCCGCGCTTTCTCACACGCTATGGCGCGCGTGCGGACGTGCTGGCCCCCGCGATCGAAACACTCACGCCTGAAGCGGTGCGCGCCTGGTGCGAGGCGCTCGGGCAGGAGACATTCGTTGGCACCAGCGGGCGGGTGTTTCCGCGCGCGATGAAAGCCTCGCCGCTGTTGCGTGCGTGGTTACAGCGCCTCGGCACGGGCGGCGTGGCGTTGAAAACGCGGCATCGCTGGCAAGGGTGGGACGAGGCGGGGCGCCTGCAATTCACGGCGCCGGATGGTCCAACGACAATCGAAACCGATGCGACCGTGCTTGCGCTCGGCGGCGGAAGCTGGCCGGGCCTTGGTTCCGATGGCCGTTGGGTCGAAACACTGCAAGGCGCCGGCGTAGAAGTAGCGGCGTTGCAGCCATCGAATTGCGGCTTCCTCGTCTCCTGGTCGGAGGTGTTCCGCGCGCGGTTCGAAGGCCATCCCTTGAAGCGCATCGCCATCAGCCACGGCGAACACAGCGCGCGCGGCGAGGTCATGTTCACCGCCAACGGCATCGAGGGCGGCGCGATTTATGCGCTGTCGCCGGCGTTGCGTGAGGCTATCGCGCGCACGGGCGAAGCGCGCATCACGATGGATCTGAGACCCGATACCAGCGTGGACGATCTCATTCGGCCACTCAGCGCGCCACGCCAGAAGCAGTCGCTGTCGTCGTTCTTGCGTAAGGTCGGGCACTTGGCCCCCGCCGCAATCGGCCTGCTGCAGGAGGCGGCGCTCGCGCTGCCGCAAAAGCTCGCGCAGCTACCGCCACCCGAGCTTGCCGCCTTGATCAAAGCGGTGCCGGTGCGCTTGACCGCGACCGCGCCGATGCAGCGCGCGATATCGACGGCCGGCGGCGTCACGTTCGAAGCGATCGACGCGCGGTTCATGCTGCAGCAGCGCCCCGGCGTGTTCGTCGCGGGCGAAATGCTCGACTGGGAAGCGCCGACCGGCGGCTATCTTCTGCAGGCCTGCTTCGCCACCGGCGCGGCTGCCGGCCATGGCGTGCTCGAATGGCTCAAAAGCGCGGAAAAAGCGAACGGATAACGCCGGAACCGCCATGAATATCACCGCCGCGACGAACCTCGCATGTCCTCTCGACGCCCTGCCGCTTGCGGCCGAAGGCGCAGCGCTGCGGTGCGCCAACGGCCACAATTTTGACCGCGCGCGTGAGGGGTATTGGAACCTCCTGCTCGTTCAGAACAAAGCATCGCGCGATCCCGGCGACGGCAAGGAGATGGTCGCGGCGCGCCGGCGTTTTCTCGATCCGGGCCACTTCGCACCAATCGCCGATGGCGTGTTCGCAGCGCTGTCGTCACTGGCCTGCGAAGCGGACGACAACGGCCCGCTGAACGTCGTCGATGCGGGATGTGGCGAGGGCTACTACCTTAACCGTCTCGCGCAATTGGCGGCGGCCAGCACCGGACCGGGAGAGTTGAACCTCGCGGGCTACGATGTCTCTAAATGGGCGGTGCAGGTGGCAGCCCGGCGCAAGTGCCCGGTAACGTGGATGGTCGCCAATAGCAGCAAGCCGCCGTTCCTCGCCGCTAGCGTCGATCTGTTTTTATGCCTGTTCGGATTTCCCGTCTGGGACGGTTTCAAGCGTGTACAGAAATCCGGCGCCCGTGTGCTGCTCGTCGACCCCGGCCCCGATCATCTGATCGAAGTGCGCGAGACCATCTATCCAACCGTCATACGCTCGGGACCGCCGTCCCTGGCCCAGGCCGAGGCCGCCGGATACCAGCTCGAAAGCGAGGTTCCCGTGCGGTTTTCCATCGAGCTGGAATCGTCAGCAGAGATCCAGGATCTCGTCGCGATGACACCACACGCCTACCGCATGCCGCAGGCGGGCCGCGAAGCGCTTGCCAGGCTCGAACGGCTCGATGTCACCGCGGAAGTCGTCCTGAGGATCGTGCGGCTGACGTAATCAGGATCAGCCGACGTTTGTCCACGTACCATCCGGATTGCGGCAGGCGGTGCCGCGCATTTCGCGCGGGCGGCCGTCGATATAGATGATGTGCGTGAACTCGCGGCAGTCGCGCGGGCCACGCCGGTAGGACGGGCCGGGAATCACCTCGCCGTAGCGCCCGTTGTCGGGATTACGCCAGGTGACACGCTCGCCCGACCGTCCCCGCTCGAACGCATCCATCTCGGCCTGCTGGGCATAGCGGCGGTCGCGGTCGTCCATCGAGCGGCCGATCTCGCTGCCGACGACACCGCCGACCACGGCGCCGAGCACGGTGCCCACCACGCTACCCTTGCCGCGGCCCATCTGGCTGCCGAGCACGCCGCCGACAACAGCGCCGCCGACGAGGCCCTGGTCCTGCTTAGGCGCATTGCCTGGCCCGCTGCACGCGGCCAGCAGTGTGGCCGCCGAAACGACGGCGGCGATCTTGGCGATCATGGTCACGCTTGATGTCCCCTCATGCTCCCGACCGATGCTGTGGCCGTTCCCTGGAGCTAGCCTGCGGTCACGCTATACGCTTCGAACGGCGCGAGCCGCGTAGAATTCTGCCGGCATCCCATATCGTGCCGGATTCGGGCGAAAGTTCGGCTCAATCGTGAACCTGTGTTCAGGCCCGCTGTCTGTGCATGCGGTAATGTCACACCGCCGGCAGCTCGAGCCGGACGAGCAGGCCGCCGAGCGGCGAGGCATCGAGCGAGAAGCGCCCGGAATAGGAGGTCGCGATGTCGCTCACGATCGAGAGCCCAAGACCCGAACCCGGCTTCGACTCGTCCAGCCGCATGCCGCGCTTGCCGATCTTCTGCCGCTGCTCCTCGGTGAGGCCAGGGCCGTCGTCCTCCACCGTCAGGAACAGCCGTTGGCGGCCCGTACGCCCCTCGCCCGGCACCACCCACGCTGCGATGCGCACGGTGCCCTCCGCCCACTTGCAGGCGTTGTCGACGAGGTTGCCCAGCATTTCCTCGAGATCTTGTTTCTCGCCCTGGAACTTCACCGTTTCCGCGCAGTCGATCTCGATGTCCACGCCCTTGTCGCGATAGATCCGCTCCAGCGCCCGCTGCAGCGAGCCGAGCACCGGCAACACTTCGCTCACCCGGCCGATCACGCCGGCGCGGGCTGCCATCTGCGCGCGGTCGAGGTAGTAGCCGATCTGGTCGCGCATCACTTTTGCCTGATCGCTGACCTTGGCTGCGAACGGCCCCTTGTCCTCGTTCGCCTCGTTGGTGATCACGGCCAGCGGCGTCTTCAGCGCATGCGCGAGATTGCCGACCTGCGTCCGCGCCCGTTCGATGATGTCCTGGTTCGACTGGATCAGCGCGTTGATTTCCGCCTGCAGCGGCTCGATTTCCTGTGGCAGCTTGCCGTCGAGGCGCTGCGCCTGCCCGGTGCGGATCGCCGACAACCCCTTTTCGATCTCACGCAACGGCGACAAACCGAACCGGACTTGGAACAAGGTCAGCGCCATCAGCCCGAAGCCGACCAGCGACAGCGACATGATCAGCCGATTGCGAAATCCGGTATAGCGCGCCTGCGGCCAATCGAGCGGGCCGGCCACGAGATAGGAATAGCGCGGGCCGCTTTCATCGCCGCCGAGCGCCTGGATCATCTCGGCGACGCGCAGCGGCACGCCGTTGGGGCCCGTGGCGGTCGTCCAGCGGATGCCGAAGCCGTCGGGCTCCACGTTGCTCTCCCGCGGCGAGGCAAGCGCCTCGCTGGCCAGCGACTTGGAAACAAGCGTGCGGCGCCCCTGCGACGAATCGGTCGGCTTGATCTGCCAATACCAGCCCGAATGCGTCAGCTCGAACAGCGGTTCGCCGACATCGCGCGGTGAACCCGGCTCGCCCGTCGAATGATCGGAACTGTCGGTATAGACGACGAGCAGCAGCGTTTTGATGCGCTCGTCGAAGCTGCCGTCGACTTCCGCCCGGTACAGCGACAGGATGATGAATCCGGCCAGCGGCAACGCGACGAGTGTCCACAGCGCCGCGGTGGCAAACAGCCGGAATGCGAGCGAATCAAGCCTCATCGGCCTCTGTGCTGAGCCTGTAGCCGAGCCCGCGCACGGTCGTGATCAGATCCCCCGGGATCTTCTTGCGCAGCCGCCCAATGAACACCTCGATCGTGTTGCTGTCACGGTCGAAGTCCTGATCGTAAAGGTGTTCCACCAGCTCCGTGCGCGACACGACGCGCTCGCGGTGGTGCATCATGTAGGCCAGCAGCCGATACTCGTGCGACGTCAGCTTGATCGCCTGGCCGTTGTAGGAGACGCGCGCCGTCTTGGTATCGAGCCGCAGCGGGCCGCATTCGAGTTCGGCCTTCGCGTGGCCGGCATGGCGGCGCAGCTGGGCGCGCACACGAGCCAGCAGCTCCTCCATATGAAACGGCTTGGCGAGATAATCGTCCGCGCCTGCGTCCATTCCGGCGACCTTGTCGCTCCAGCGGTCGCGCGCGGTCAGGATGATGACTGGGAACTTCTTCTCCGAGCGCCGCCATTGCTCCAGGATCGAGAGCCCGTCCATCTTGGGCAAGCCGAGATCCAGGATCACCACGTCGTAGGGCTCGGTATCGCCGAGAAAGTAACCCTCCTCGCCGTCCTTGGCGGTGTCGACAGCGTAGCCGGCATCACCCAGCGCCTTCACGAGTTGGCGATTGAGATCAGGTTCATCTTCGACAACGAGGACGCGCACGACGGGCTCCGCACATGAATTTCGGCTTCCTCATCATACTCTCGATCCCTGCCTAATCCTAGGGACCGAACGGCTGACGGGCATCGACAACCATCGTCTTGAGGCCACCCTTCCCGCCGCGCACGGTGAGCCGGTAGACGTAGCGGCCATCCGTGGTGCACAGCGCGCTGTTTACGATCTCACCGGCCGCCTTGTCGCGGACGATTCGGCCGACCCGCTCGATCGACAGCAGGCCCTCCCGCCGGACGATCGGCCCGGCCTCGGACCAATCGGCGATGCAACTTTGTTGGACCTGAACCGGCTGAACCTGAGGCTGCTGGGCCCGTGCGGGCCCGGCAATACCAAGCCCGGCCGCTAGCAGGGCAGCGGCTGCAAGGATGTGATGGTGTTAAAACATGCCCGCTGTTTGCGCCATCGCGCCTGAACAACGGATGAACTACGCCGTGTTTTCCACAGGACTGCGTGCTCCGTGCACAGTGAATATTGGCTGTGGCGCCCCAGTTCTATCGACGCCCATATTGAGCCTCTCCCCCACCATCTGCGTTCCCGGCCGAAGCGGCAGTGGCCGCGTAGAGCCGGGATCTTCCCCATCTCAGAATGGTCAAGACCCCGGATCGGCGCGCTCCGACCTTGCAGGTCGAAGCGCTTGTCCGGGGACGCAACAGAGAGGTTAGGCGAACACCCCCGCCAAAGTCAGCGTGTATGGGGGTCATGCCCCAAGCATCCGCCCCGTCGCAAGCCGCTCCGCCGCCAGCGCCTCGAGTGCCTTACGGTCGAGCTTGTTGGTCGAGGCGAGCGGCAGCTCATCGACGAACCACACCGAACGCGGATGCTGATACGCCGGCGCATTAGCTAGCGCGTACTGCTTGATCTCGTCCTCGGTGGGCTGCTGGCCGGGCTTGGGGATCACGAACGCCACCGGCTTGGTGCCCTTGATGTCGTCGGGAACCTGCACGACGGCGGCCTGCGCCACGGCGGGATGCCGCTCCAGCATGCGCTCGACGTCGGCGGGATAGATGTTTTCCCCGCCCGACACGAACATGTCGTCGCTGCGCCCGACGAAGTAGTGGAAACCGTCCGCGTCGCGCCGGAACACGTCGCCAGTGACGTAGAACCCGTCTTCCGTTATCGGCCGCTTCAGGTCCGGACGGTTGTGATAGCCCGACATGACTGCGGGGCATTTCATCTCGAGCACGCCTTGTGTGGCGTTTCGATCATCACCGTCCACCAACCGCAACTGCACCTTCGCGTGCTGATATCCGACCGACATCTCCGGCTGCGGCAGCCCCTTCGGATGCGGCCCGAACACCACCGGCCCGGCTTCCGTCGTGCCATACGCGTTGACGACCGCAGCCTTGGGGAACGTCCGCTTGATCGCATCCATCAGGCTCTGGCTGACCGGAGCCGACCCCATGCGGATGATCTGCACGCTCGACAGATCGGTCTTCGCGAGCAGGTCCGGCTCACGCAGCATCATCGCGATCATCGGCGGCACGGCGGTCAGCATCGTGCAGTGATAACGCCCGATTGCTTCGATGTAGGCGCGCGCGTTGAACTGCGGCAGCAGCACGATCGTACTGTGCCCCACGCTCGCAAGCTTCGACAAGGCGAGCGCGTTCATGTGATAGAGCGGCGCCGCGATCAGATAGCGGTGTTGCGTAAGGTCTTGCGTGCCCAGCCGCGTCTCCGCCACCCAGATATGGCTGTGGTGCGAGAGGATGACACCTTTCGGCGTGCCGCTCGAACCGGAGGTGTAAAGAAACATCGCGGCATCGTCGGGTGCCGGCGCAACGGTTCTGAAGCCGCCGCGATCGAGAAACGCCTCGAACCCGTCCGCGCCGTTCGCGCTGAAGTCGACCACCGGCAGATCGGGCGGGCAGTCCGGCCAGCGCGCGGCGTCGCAGAGCACGAGCTTCGCGCCGCTGTCCTTCAGGATGAAATGGATCATGCTGGCCGGAAACTTGAAGTTCACCGGCACGGCAATCAGCCCGGCGCGCATGATGCCGTAGTAGGCGGCGAGATACTCGAACCGGTTGGCCGAGAGGATCGCGACGCGATCGCCCGCCTTCAGCCCGCGCCGCAGCAGGCCACGCGCAACCGCCATCGCCGTCTCGTCGAGCTCTTCGTGAATGAACTCGCGCTTGCCCGTCTCCCCACCCAGGTCGACGACCGCGGTGCGCGTGAGATCCATGTCGCGGCGCACGAGATCGCCGAGGTTGTTGTAGCGGACAGGCATTGGTAACTCATTTGGGGAGGACGAAAATGTTCAGCGGGATGTGCCACACTCCAGCAAATTGACAAAGTAGTCACGAGAGACTACTTTCATCCCATGCACGCCGTTGGCATTAAAACCCTGAAAAGCAAGCTCAGCGAGTATCTCCGCGCCGTTGCCGCCGGGGAGACCGTTCTGGTGACCGATCGCAACCGCGTCGTGGCCGAGATCGTGCCGCCTTCCGCAGGCCGTAGCCCCGTACCCGCCGACGCCATGATGGCGGAGGCGGTGCGCCAAGGGTGGGTTACTCCTCCCGCCCTGGCCGCCAAAGGCGCGCCGCCGCGCAAGCCGGTGATGAAGCTCGCGGACCTGATGAGCGATCTCAAGGGCGATCGCGAGGAGCGGTGATCTATCTCGATACCTCGGTTGCTCTGGCGCACCTCCTCGTCGAGGATCGGAAACCCGCCGAAACACTGTGGGCAGCACCGCTGATCGCGAGCCGCTTGCTCGAATACGAGATTTGGAACCGGCTGAATGCGCGCGGCCTGAGCAGCACACACGGCGAGGCGGCCCGCGATCTGATCGGCCGTGTGGCGTTCGTGGAGCTGTCGACCGTGGTGCTGGCCCGCGCGCTCGAACCGTTCCCGGTCGCCGTTCGCACGCTCGACGCCCTGCACCTCGCCTCCATCGAGTTCCTGCGCGAGCGGCGGCAGATAGTCGAGCTGGCAACCTACGATGAGCGCATGTTGGCAGCCGCCCGCGCGCTCGGCATTCCGATCGCCAAGATCTGAACAGACCGATCAAGCCTTCGGTGCCGGCGGCGGTGCTGTCGCATACGTCCCGCGACCACTCGCGAGCAGCTTGCCCGCCTCATCGAAGATGCTTGCCTCCGCGCAACTGAACTGCCCGCCCATGCGCACGATCTTGCCCTTGCAGACGAGATCGCCCTTCTTGGCAGGCGCATGATAATCGACGCGCATGTCGACTGTCGGCGCGGGCCGGCCGAGCTTCTTGATCATCGCCCAATCGGCGGTCAGATCGACCAGCGCGGCCAGAATGCCGCCATGCGTCCACCCGCCCTGCGGATTGACCACCCACTCTTCGCGCCACTTAGCCCTAAGCTCGATCGTCTCGTCATCGACGGCGGTGACAGTCAGGCCGAGCCACTGATGGAACGGCCGCGTGAGGATCATCTCCTGCACCTTGGCAAGGGTCATATCATCGGACATTTTGGGGGCTCCGTTGCGGTGGTGTCAGACCCTCCGGGTCTGACACCTGAACCACGGTATCGATTGTTGAGAAGGATCACGCCGTCACGACAGGGTGTCAGACCCGGAGGGTCTGACACCCTCAGCCTTACGGCGTCACCACCACCTTGCCGATCACCTTGCGGTCGCGGATGAGGGCGAGTCCTTCGGCGGCCTTCTCCAGGGGGAAAACCTCGTCGATGATCGGCTTCATCTTGCCGGCCTGGATCATGTCCATCAGGCCCTTGAGATCGTCGTCATAGAAGCTGTTGGAGCCCTTCACCTCGATCTCGAAGCTCCAGATGTAGCGCAGATCCTCCTTCGGATCGTGGCCGGCGGTCGCGCCGCACACGAGCAGCTTGCCGCCGCGCTTGATGCAGCGCAGCGACGGCACCCAGGTATCGCCGCCGGTGTAGTTGATCAGCACGTCGACGCCGCCGTCGTGATTGCGCCGCTGTGGCTTGCCGTACTTTTCCACGGCCCACTTCGAGAAATCGACCTCGTTGATGTTGATCACGTGATCCGCGCCGAACGCCTGCAGCGCCTTCACCTTCTCCGCGCTCGACGTGCAGGCGATCACCTCGGCGCCGAGCATTTTCGCGATCAGAATACAGCCGGTGCCGACACCGCCCGACGCGCCCAGGATCAGAACCTTGTCGCCCTTCTTCACGGTCTTGTGCGTGATCAGCATCCGGTGCGCGGTGCCGTACGCGACCGGCAGCGAGGCCGCATCGGCAAAACTCACGTTGGCCGGCATCGCGATGAGCTGGTCGGCGGCGACGAGGCAGTATTCCGCCATGCCGCCGTCCATCATCTCGCCCATCAGGCCCTTTTTCTTGTTGAGCGGGTTGACGAGCACCCGGTCGCCAGCCTTCCAGCCCGCCACGTCCGCGCCGACCTGATCGATCGTGCCGGCCATGTCGAGGCCGATGATGACGGGCATCGGCACCTTGATGCCGGGCATGCCCTTCACGGTGAACACGTCGTGGTAATTGAACGACGACGCCCCCACGCGGATCACGACATGCCCCGGCTGCACCTGCGGGCGCGGATAGTCCCCCACCACCTCGAGGCTATCGAGATCGCCGTGCTTGCGCAGAACCAGGGCCTTCATCGTTGTGGTCATAGGTGCTCTCCTTGGGGCGCGGGGCTTCGATCCACGCGAAATCTCAGCTTTCGGCTTAGCGACATGGCGTTGCAGGTCAAGCCCGGTTGATCCCAAGGCGATTGCATGAATCTGTATGTGACACGGCGGGAGAATGCTGAATCTATGCAGGTCCTTTCGATTCGCGATGAGGACCGTCATGGCCGATGCCCAATCCCAGGTCGAACACGCGCACGATCAAGTCATTGGATGGCTTGCGCATTTCGAGGAGGTC
>CAMDPA010000122.1 GCA_945903565.1 Devosia equisanguinis
CCACCCCCGCCCCAAAGCTCCGCTATCTCCCCGCCGAGCAGTCGTTCCTCGATCCCGAGCGCCGCGACCGCGACCGGCCGGAGGAGGCGCGCGCCGTCGTGATCCCGTTCGGGCTGGAAGCGTCGGTGAGCTACGGCTCGGGTACCGCCAAAGGTCCGCAGGCGATCCTGGAGGCCAGCCACCAGCTCGAGCTGTTCGACGAGGAACTGTGGCGCGAGCCCTATCTTGACTACGGCGTCGCGGCACTGCCCGAACCCAAGATCAAGAAACCGATGACTGCCGCGCTCGACCAGCTCGAGGAGATCGTCGGCAGCGTTCTGGACGCCGGGAAGTTCCCGTTCACGCTCGGCGGTGAGCACTCGCTGACGGCAGGCGCGATCCGGCCGTTCGCGAAACGCTATCCCGATCTCGTCGTGCTGCAGTTCGACGCCCATGCCGACCTGCGCGACGGCTATCTCGGCGAGCACTACTCCCATGCGGCCGCCATGCGCCGCGTACTCGACCACGAGAACGTCACGCTCGTTTCGGTCGGCATTCGCGCAATTTCCGAGCCCGAAGCGCGCTTCATCGAAGCCAACCGCAACCGCGTCCACATTCACTGGGCCCAGGCGCAAGCCTCGTGGAACATCGAACAGATCGTAGCGCCACTGATGGGCAAGCACGTCTACGTCACCTTCGACATCGACGCCCTCGACGGCGCGATTATGCCCGCCACCGGCACCCCGACGCCGGGTGGCATGAACTACCTGCAGGCACTCGCGATACTCAGGCGGGCCGCGGAAGTTTCCCATATCGTCGGCGCGGACCTCGTCGAACTCGCGCCACTGCCTGGCCTGCATGCCTGTGATTTCTTGACGGCACAGCTCGCCTACAAGATGCTGAGCTATGCGCTGTCGGGCACCCGGCGGCGGTGGTAGGTAACGGGCGCCACGAGCGCCTCTTACGGTACAGCGAGGTGTCGGCATGCTCGAGAAACCGGATCGTCGGCGCACCATGCTCGGTGCGCTCACCGCTGTTTTCATGGCCGCCACCTCTATCGGCGCCCTTGTCGCGTTCGACACCCGTAAAGCCCAAACCCAGCCGCGCGCCCTCGACGTACCCTATGTGCCGACGCCCGAACATATCGTCGAGGCGATGCTGCGGCTCGCCAAGCCCGGCCCCGACGACTTCCTCGTCGACCTCGGCTGTGGCGACGGGCGCATCCCGATCACGGCCGCGCTGAAGTACGGCACGCGAGGCTTTGGGGTCGATCTCAACCCGCAGCGCATCAAGGAAGCCCGCGAGAACGCGACGAAGGCCGGCGTCACCGGCAAGGTCGAGTTCATCGAGGGCGACCTGTTCAAGACCGGCTTCAAGAAGGCGAGCGTGCTGACGCTTTACCTCCTGCCGCAAGTCAACATGCGGCTGCGCCCCGCCATCCTCGAAATGAAGCCCGGTACGCGCGTGGTTTCGCACGCCTTTCACATGGAGGACTGGGAGCCCGACTCCAAGGAACAACACGACTTCCGCACGATCTATCACTGGGTGGTGCCGGCCAAGGCGGACGGCAACTGGGCCGGAAAACTGGGCGACTCCAAGCTCGAACTTAAGGTCGAACAGAAGTTCCAGGTTGTGACCGGCACCGCCACCATCGACGGCAAGCATAGCCCGATCAGCAATGGCAAGATCAGCGGCGAGGAGATCGCCTTCGACGTCCTGCTTCCCAACGGCCAGACGTCCCCGATGACAGGCCGGATCAGCCACGGCTCCATCGAGGGCAAGGGCTGGCGCGTAACCACGAAATGACAGCTTTAACCGCCTGCCGCAGCGCAACAACACCCAATATCATCAAGGGCTTTCGAATTTGTGCTCTGTGCCGTTATAGTACCCGGCGGGGACGTCCCGCATACCCCTCGTTCCAATTCCAATAGAGAGATCCGATGTCGACACTCGTTCCGCGTAGATCGATCGCACGTGGCTTCACGCCCAGCTTCCTGGCAAGCCTGCTCGCCGCTGCAGCCGTTGTCTTTGGTCCCGTCATCAATCCCGCCACCGCGCAGGATGGCCCGCCTCGTCCACTCGACGTCCCCTTTGTTCCGACACCGCAGGCTGTCGTCGACACGATGCTGAAGGTCGCCGGCGTCAGCCGCCGCGACTTCCTGATCGACCTCGGCAGCGGCGACGGCCGCATTCCCGTGACGGCCGCAACCCGCTTCGGCACACGCGGTTTCGGCGTCGATCTCAATCCGGTCCGCGTGAAAGAGGCGAACGAAAACATCGCCAAGAACAAGGTCGGCAAGCTCGTCACGATCGTGCAGGGCGACCTGTTTGAGACCGATATCAGCAAAGCCACCGTGATTTCGATGTACCTGCTGCCGACGGTCAACATGAAGCTGCGGCCGTACGTGCTCAACCTGAAGCCCGGCACGCGCATCGTCAGCCACGACTTCGACATGGGCGATTGGAAAGCCGACAAGATCGAGAAGCTCGATTACAAAACCGTGTACTTCTGGGTTGTGCCGGCGAAGGTCGCGGGCAAGTACCAGATGCAGGTCGGCCGCGAGACCATGGCGCTCGAGCTCGAGCAGAAGTTCCAGGATGTCACGGGCAAGGCCACCGTCGGCGGCAAGTCGATCACGATCAACAACGGCAAGCTCGTCGGCGCCAACCTCAGCTTCGACATGATGATGGCGGACGGCAAGGTCCGCAAGTTCGAGGGCAACGCTTACGATCTCGGCAAGCTCGGCGGCAAGGGCTGGTCCGCGCAGCGGATTTGATGCACGTATCGTAGTGAGGCCGGGTCAGCCCCCTCGCAGGAGCGCCGTGGCAATCACGCCACCGCTCAGGCCAGAGGGCTGACCCCATCTACATACGGGGAATTCCATGAAAGAGGGAACAGGCGCGCCGCAGCAATCGCTGAGCGTGCTGCAGGCCAGCACGATGCTTGTCGGCATGGTGCTCGGCGTCTTCATCTTCACCGCGCCGACGCTGGCCGCGCTCAACACCGCGACTCCCACGCAATTCCTCGGGCTATGGCTCGCGGGCGGCATCGCGACGCTGATCGGCGCGCTGTGCTACGCCGAACTCGCCACCGCCTATCCGGAAGAAGGCGGCGAATACAGCTATCTGAAGCGCGCCTATGGCGACGGTGCCGGCTTCTTGTTCGCCTGGGGCCGCATGACGGTCATTCAGACCGGTGCCATCGCCGCCGTTGCCTTCGCCTATGGCAAGTATGCCCAGATCATTTTTCCGCTCCCGTTCGGCGAGGTCGGCGCTGCAATCCACGGCGCAAGCGCGGTAGCCGCTCTCACCGCGATTCAGCTCAAGGGGACGCAGGAGACCGCAAACACGCAGACGGTACTGACCGCGCTTGAAGTACTGGGCCTGCTGCTGATCACGGCGATCGGCTTCATGGTGGCCAAAGGGCAGCCGGTGGTACCCGTCGAAGCCGGCGGCACCAACATTGGCCTCGCCATGGTGTTCATCCTGCTTGCCTACGGCGGCTGGAACGAGCTGTCCTACATCTCCAACGACATGAAGGACGGAAAGCGGAACATGGCGCCGGTGCTGATCATCGGCGTGATCGTCGTCACCATGCTCTATCTGCTGGTCAACTGGGCCTATATGTCCGTGCTCGGCATCGGCGGTCTACGCAAGACGTTCACGCCCGCCGCGGATCTCGTCGGGCAGGCCTTCGGCAAAACCGGCGCAACGGTAACCGCGCTGATCGTGTGTGCGATGGCGCTGTCGACGATCAACGCATCGATCTTCACGGGCGCGCGCACAAGCCACGCGTTGGGTCGCAGCTTTCGCCCATTCCGCGGTTTGGGCAGCGATCGTAGCGGAGTTCCCGTCAATGCCGTCTTGCTGCAAGGCGGGATCTGCATGGCGCTGATCGCGCTTGGTTCCACCACCAAGAGCGGCTTCGAGTACATGGTCGCCTACACCGCGCCGGTGTTCTGGTTGTTCATGATCGGCGTCGGCGTCGCCGTGTTCGTACTGCGCGCCAAGGACCCGAACCGCGAGCGTCCGTTCAAGGTGCCGCTCTACCCCGTGGTTCCCGCGCTGTGGTGCGGCATCACGGCCTACATGTTCTATTCGAGCCTGAACTACATCTTCGGCACGCTGTGGTCGAAGATGACGTGGGGCGATACGGGCGTAGGCGCGGCGCTCGGGCTCGCAATCCTCGCCTGCGGCATTCCGGTCTATCTATCGGGCCGGCAGTCACAGACGGCCTGAAGCACAATCGGCCGCCACCGCACGGCATGCGGGATGGCGGCCGGTCAAAGCGCGAAAAAGTAGTCGGCCTACTCGGCCGCGACAAGCTGGACGAAGCTGCCGGGCATCGTCACGCCGAGAGCCTCCGATCGCGCAACCTGCAGATCTTCGATCAGCGCATCCAATGCGGCTGCGGCCGTCGGATAGTCGGGATTGCTGGCGATCAGGTCGTCGAGACGCAGCCGCGCAAAACTCGCGGACGCACAGATCTTCATCGCCGCGGTCGCCTCCCGGCCCTGGCGGAGCTGGTTGACATACTGCTCGATCATTCCCTCGCGCTGAGCGCGCAGCACGCGCGTGCCGGAGCCGTCCTCGATGACGAGAACTTCCTCGCCAGGGGCCTTGCCCGTCACCCGCTGAACAATGCCGTTCTCGATATGAACAGTAATCACGGCGGCCTCCTTGAATATGCGTCCACGCGCTGAACTATGCGATTCGCACGACTTGGCGCATGGCCGATGACGCCGCGTATTCAAACGGTGAACGATGCGAGGGGCATCGTTGCTGAACGGCAACAAGTTGTAGCGTTCTGGGCGGGGTATCGCGAACTCAAGCCACGAGACGGAACAGCAACACGCCCGCGACCGTCAGCGCGATGCCCGCGTATTCGAGCGCGGAAATGCGTTCGCGGTAGTAGATCGCGGAGACGAGCAATGTGAACACCACCTCGATCTGTCCCACCGCCCGCACATAGGACGCATTCTGCAACGCGAACGCCGTGAACCAGCAGATCGAGCCGACCGCGCTCGTGGCGCCGATGAATACCGACAGCCGCATATGCGGTCGAAGCCGCTTGGCGAGGCCCGGCTCCCGCCAAGCGAGCCACGCGCCGACGATCACGGTCTGCATCAGGATGGCGAGCAGCACCGTCCACGCACCCCGCCACTGAAAGCTCCCCGCGCCGATCACCAGCGCCGCCTCGCGGTACGTCAGAAACGAAATGGAAAAAGTGAACGCGCAGCCCAGCGCGACCGCAATCGCTTTGTCGGCAAGGATGCTGCGCATCCAAGCGGCTAAGCCGCCCGCCGCTTGTATCTGCGGCGCCCATCCTGCCTTGCCCGTGCGTTCGAGCGACATCAATACGACGCCGGCCCTCACGACCACGAGTGCCGCCACACCACCGGCCGAAAGCGTCTCGGAAAACAACAGCGCGCCGAGGATCGCCGTGATCACGATGTCGACCTTGGTCAACATTGTGCCGACACCGAAACTGCGCAACGTGAACATGCGGATCAGCAGCGCTGTCGCGATCACCTGCATCATCGCACCGGTCAGCGTATAGGCGAGATATCGCCAGCCGAAGTGGGGTAGCCCCTCGCCCGTCGCCCACATCACCACGCCGAGATAGACGGCCAGCAGCGGCAGCCCGAACAGCGAACGAACATAGGTAGTCGCAAGCGTCGACAAGTGCTTGTTCAGGTCGCGTTGGGCCGCCGTCCTGATGGCCTGCAGAGCCGCCCCCAGCACCGCCAGCACGATCCAGAAATGCTCCATTTCCCGCCAATCCCCCGCCCGCTGGTCCACTGGCCCACCAGCCGCGGGACATGAAGCGCAAATGCCTCCGCACGTGTGTACGTTGCCCCCGGGGCCTCCCACAAGCCGCCGTCGCCGTCCCCCCGCGCGCGCACTTTAAGGTGCGACCAGCAACGCACGCCAGCCAGGCCGGGCTTGTGCAAACCTGTCATGCGCATTGCGCAAGCCCCCCGCTGCCGCTATAAGCACCACCATACCCCATACTTTTAGGTGAATTGGCTCTGGCGGCCTTGTCGTCCAGGGACCGGAGGAAGACCCATGAGTGATCGTAAACCACTGATGCCCAAGGCAACAGCGGCTTGGCTGGTCGAGAACACCGCGCTGGCATTCGACCAGATCGCCGACTTCTGTCAGATGCATCTACTCGAGGTGAAGGGCATCGCGGATGGCGACGTCGCCACGGGCATCAAGGGCATGGATCCGATCTCGTCGGGCCAGCTCACGCGCGATGAAATCCTGCGCGCGGAGAAGAACCCCAAGCTCCGGCTACGGATTGCCGAGCCCAAGTTCGGGATGCCGCCGGTAAAGTCCAAGCGCGGTCCACGTTATACCCCGGTGTCGCGCCGTCACGACCGCCCCAACGCCGTGGTGTGGCTGATCCGTAATCACCCCGAGCTGAAGGACAGCCAGATCATGCGGCTGGTCGGCACCACCAAGCCCAGCATCCTGCAGGTTCGCGACCGCTCGCACTGGAACATCCAGAACCTGCAACCGCAGGATCCCGTGACGCTTGGCCTGTGCACACAGGTCGATCTCGACGCCGAAGTAAAGAAATCCGCCAAGCGCGTGCCGAAGGATCAGCAGCCCGTCGAGGGCGAGGAAGGCGGCACGTTGCTGCCGGCCGCAGACACGACCGGCTATGTGCCCGGTGGCGCCCTGCGCGTAGAGGAGCCCGAGGCCGAGGAGGAAGAAGCAACCAGCATCGCCGGACTGAAGGGCGAGGAAGCCGAGATGCTCGAGCGCCTCAAAGGCTTGAAGGGCGAAGACGGCGAGGCTCAGGAAGAAGAGGCCCAGCCCGAACAGGTCGTGGACTACGACGACGAGGACGACGAGGAAAAGGGCAAGGGCAAAGACAAGCGCCGTTCGCGGTAAGTCTAGGTTTACCGCAGCCGTAGGTTGGGCTGAGCACGTGCGAAGCCCAACAGCCTTAGGTTGGGGCGAGCAGTATGCGAGACCCAACAGAAAAATCTGCGAAGCTCTTTATACCACCCGATTACGCCACCCCGTCCGGCGTGAGCAACGACAAGCCGAGCATCGCGCGGCGCTTCAGCCACGGCGACGGTCGGTAGCGCGGATCACCGTAGAACGCTTCGAGCCGCTCGAGAATGTGCAGCACGAGCGCCGGGCCGAGCTTGTCGCCCCAGGCCAGCGGCCCCATCGGATAACCAAGCCCGAGCCGCGCGCCCTTGTCGATGTCGGCGGGGCTCGCCACACGCCGGCTGGCCACCTGACACGCAACGTTAATGATGTGCGCGACGATGCGTTGCGCAACGAAACCGGGGCAATCGTTAATCATCACGACCGGCGCCCCGTCTGCCGCGAGCAATGCGTGAGCTGCATCCCGATAGGCCGGGTCCGTCGCCGGCGTCACCATCGCTGTGCGCGGACCCGCCAATCCGAACAGCATGTCGACCGCCACCGCACGCTTGTGATCGAGCTCCAGATCGCAAACCGCCGTCGTCAGATCCCAACCGACGGGCGTCAGCAGGATCAGCGCTTCCGACGTTGGATGTTCGGACCTGTCGAGCGGCAATCCCGCGGCCTCGAGTACCCCGGTCAACTGCGCCGAAAACGCCGGATTGGTGTTGCTCGGCATGATCCACACCGAGCGCGGGCCATCCTTGGCCAGCGCGGGAGGCGGCGGCACGTGGGGGGCCACCCGCTTGCCGTCCGTGTAGGCATACCAGCCGCCGCCGCTCTTCACGCCGAACTGCCCGCCCGTCACCCGCAGCTTGAGTTCCGGCCCCGTCGCATACATCGGCTCAGCGAAGAACTGCCCCCAGATGCTCTCCATGACGCCGACGGAGATATCCGAGCCAATCAGATCGAGCAGCGCGAATGGCCCGAGCCGGAACCCCGGCGCGCCCGTCATGATGCGGTCGACATCGCTGAAGCGGGCGATGTTCTCCGCCACCAGTCGCCCCGCCTCCGGCGCATAGGCGCGCCCGACGTGATTGACGATAAAGCCCGGGCTATCTTCGGAAACCGCCGGCTCGCGCCCCATCCGTTTCGCCAAGCCCACCAGCGCTTCGGTGACATCAGGAGATGTCGCCAGCCCCGGCACGATCTCGACAAGCTTCATCAGCGGAACGGGATTGAAGAAGTGCATCCCCACAATCCGATCGCGGCGCTGACATCCCGCCGCGATTGCCGTCACCGACAGCGACGATGTATTCGACGCGAGGATCGCCTCCGGGCGCACATGCGCTTCCAGCGCCTGAAACACCTTCTGCTTGGCGCCGAGATCCTCGAAGATCGCCTCGATCACGATGTCGGCGTGAGCCAGATCCTCGATTCGCCCGGCCACCTCGACATTCGCCACCATCGCGCGCGCGGCCTCCGCCGTGATCGCGCCCTTCTCGGCCTGCCGCAGCAGCATCTTCTCGACAAACCCGCGCGCGGCTTCGGCGGCACCTGGCTGCGCATCGAAGATGCGAACACCTATTCCACCCTCCGCCGCCACCTGCGCTATGCCACGTCCCATCGTGCCCGCGCCGACGACGCCGAGCAGGAGGTTGGGCGACGTGATATCGATACGGGACATTGGCGCGGTGCTCGGCTTTGGAAAGTTCGGTGGTTGGGTTTGCAGCACATCGTACCGCCTAACCCAACGAATCAGCTCAAACAGTTGTCGAGTTACCCCGCCCCCAAACCATCATCTCTAATGCACAAAAAAGGGGGGTCGGGGTCTCCCCGAGTCGGTGTGGGCGGCAGCCCGCTCGCGTAGCGAATAGCTGCTGTGGGAGCAAACAAAACCACTAATAATGCAGCTCCGCCATTTCCGCTTGATCCGCGTGCGCCGTCTCGCCTTCCTCCAACGCCGTCAGAATCGACTTGACCAGAGCACGTGCGCTTTCCGCCGATAGCTCCACCGCCACGCGTTCCTTCGCCCCATCCGCGTGACACACGAAATCGATCGCCAGCGCGTGGTCGAGCGGCGCATGAAACGGGTGGTCGAAGTACACATTGGCCGTGTCGACACGCATCCATCCGGCAGCACCCTTGGCGCTGCCGGCGACGCGCACCTTGTGCGTGATGTACGAGCACATTTGCGATACCCGCCTATGCTACTTCAGGGTCTTGTTGTAGAACGCCATCACCTTGGCCCAGCCGTCGGCTGCCTGTTCCGGGCGATACGCGACGCGGGCCGCATTGAAGAACGCGTGCCCGGCACCGTCGTAGCGGTGGAAGTCGTACGACTTGCCGGCCTTCTTGAGCGCCGCTTCCAACCTGTCAACGTGCTCGGGCTTGGGGTTCTGATCCTCATTGCCGAACAGGCCGAGAACCGGGCAAGCAAGATCTCCCGTCATGTCGATCGGCGCAACCGGACGCATCGCGGTCAGCAGCTTGGGATCGTCGATGACGACGTTACCGCCCCAGCAGTTGACGCAAGCGTTGATCTCCTTGGGGAGCTTGCAGGCCGCGAGATAGGCGTGGCGCCCACCCGAGCAAAAGCCGATCACGCCCACTTTGCCATTCGACTCCGGCCGCGAGCGCAGGAACGCAGCCGCTGCCGCGACATCGCCCACCACCTGCTCGTCCGATACGCCGCCCTTGTCGCGCGCCTTGGCGGCAAGATCGTCCGGCGAGCCCGGCCCTTCGCGGAAATACAGATGCGGCGCGATCGTGGCGAAGCCATGCAGCGCGAGCTTGCGCACGGCCTCGGTGATCCACTCGTCCCAGCCGGGCATGTGATGGATGAGCACGACGCCCGGATACGTGCCCGGCGCCGTTGGACGCGCGTAGTACGCCTCGCCCTGATCGCCGTTGTGGCCCTTGATCATCAACGTTTCGCCAATCGTGCCGCGGTAAGACATTGGACCTCCTTCAGTTCGACAAACGGGAATTCGTCCACACACTATATCAGCCGTATCGGCGCAAGCGAGTGGGCAGACACATCTCCCGATCACCGCCGGCAGCGCTCGATCTCTTCCAGCGCCCGCACCGTGCAATCCGCGCCGAGCCCCTCGGCCCGCGGCGTGACGATCACGGTCATCAGCTGCTCGGGGGCCGGGAACTTCGCGGCGATGAAGGCATTGACGTCCCCGAGCTTCAATTGCGTCATCCGGCCTTCATAGCCGAGCAGGGAGTCGAGCGGCCGGTTCGCCAGCAGCATGCCGAGCGCCACGCCGTTGGCACGCGCGGGCTCATCGAACGCACTGCGAAAATCGTTGACCACCCGCGTCGTGGTCGCCTTCAGCTCCGCCGCCGTGATGCCCTTCTCACGCCATATTCCATACGTTGAACGCAGCGCCTCCACCGAAGCCTTGACCTGGTCGTTGGCAACCGCCGCGGACATCCGGATGAGGCGCTGGCCCGGACCAATCGCTTGAAAACCGGAGCTTGCGCCATAGGTCGAGCCGAGTTTCTCACGCACCGCGCGCCACAACCGGCTATTGCTGCCCCCGAGAACGGCATTTGCAACGATGCCGGTCTCCGCCTCGATGCCGCTGCCGATCGACGTCAGACCTAGTATGAAGATCGCGCTCTGCTCCGTTTCGTGCTCCACCACGACCGTGAGCGCGGGTACGGTGATCTCCGGCCACTTGAAGCTGATCGGCTCGAGCCGCGCGGGCAGATCCCCGAACGCACGGTCGATCAACCGGCCCGCCTCGTCCTGCGCGACGCGGCCCGAAACCGCGATCCGCAATTTGGCGCGATCGAGTGTCTGCTTGCGCCATTCGGCAATGTCACCCACCGCGATGCGATCGAAGCGGTCAGGGTCGAGCGCGCGATTGAACGGATGATCCCCCAGCGCCAACCGCAATGCCGCGCGTTGCGCGATCGTCTCCGCCCGGATCGCTGATTGCGCCTCTCCACCGATCGCCTGCTGTTTGAGGCGAGCCAATACTTTTTCCGAAGGCTTTGCGCCCTTCAATGTCGCCGCCATCAAGTCCATCGCCGCCGGAAGCGTCGCGGCGGGCGCACGCACGTTGCCTTGCGTCGTGAACGCACCGAACGACACCGATGCGCTGGCTGAAAGATCCCGGAGCCGCTCGATGAACTCGGTCTGCCCCGCGCCGTCCGCCCCTTGCATGACAAGCGCGCCCCCCAGCGATGAGAGACCGACCTTGCCCGGCGTCGTCAGCGCATAAAGGTCGCGAAAACCGAAGTGGATCGCGGCGAACGGCGTGGTCGCGTCGAAGCGATGATGGAACCCAATCCCGCCCGGCGTTTTGGCGGGCTTGAACTCGATCACCGGTTCGGCCGCGTACACCGGCTGGGCCAACAGCACGATCGTTACGCAGACAGCGGCGGCACGGCGAATGAGCATGGCGCAAGCTCGCTTCATGGCTGGGCCTGAACTTGGGGTGGGGGCTGGGCGCCGGTCGGAAAGCCATCGGACCCGGCTGGAGCATCACCGCGCGTCGCCGCCGGCCGAGTCGCGCGTCCTGCTTCCGGCAACATGATTCCAGCGACCTCCCGGCCGGGACCGGCAAGCAATTTGAGCAACCGGTTGACGGCGGCGACGCTGACGCTCTCCGCCTGGGCCCGCCGCGCCAACCAGTCTTCATGGCTGTAATGGGCGCTGAGCCAACTCACCAGCGCCTGAGCATAGAGCCCCGGCTGCTCGGCTAGCAGATCGCGCTCGTTGGCGATCCTCAACTTGAGCCGGTCGACCGTCCCCTGATCGAGCCCCCTGCGCGCGAGATCCGCGATATACGCGCGGGCCGCCTCGATCGCCTTCTCGGGGTCGACGCCATCCGCCGGCACGCCCGAGAACGACAGCCGCAGCGTGCCCTCGCGCACGCTCGACACGCCGAGCCGAGCCTGCGCAACAAGCCCATCCCGTTCCATCAGGTTTTCCAGCGGGCTCTCCTTCAGCCGACTGCCGAGAAACGCCGATAGCACCTCCTGCGCTGCCCGCATCTCTCCTGTGCCGCCCGCCGTCGGCTGATACGTTACGATCTTGTCGAGATAGACGCCGATCTGACGCGCATCCTTCTCGCGGGTGCGCAGCATCACGTGCTCGGCCTTATATTGACGCGGCGTCTTCCATAGATTGTCCGGGCTCTTGTTCGCCGGCAACGCAGCGATATGAATATCAGCCAACGCCTTGATGGCCACGGGATCGATTGGCCCATGCAGAACGATCACCGCATTGTCGCGCGCGTACCAGAGCTTGTGGAACGCACGCGCCACTTCCGGCGTGAAAGCGCGGATCGTTTCGGGCGAGCCGATGACACGTTGGCCCAGCGGCTCGTTCGGCATCAGCGCAAGATTGAGATCGACGCTGAACCGCGCGAACGGATTGCGCCCGGTGTTCTGCTGATACTCCTGCAACACGACATTGCGCTCGCGCTCCGCCTGGGGGCCATCGACGCGCACGTCGGTGAGCAGCCCCGCGAAAAACGCCATCAGCTTGTCGAGACGTTCCCCATCCGTGGCGGGCTGCGAAGGAAACCGCTGGAAATAAGCAGTGGCGCGATGTGTGGTCCAGCCATTGCCCGAACCATCAGGAAAAAACGCCACCTTCGAGCGGTGCTCGTCGTCGCGATTGATGAACAGCAGGTGCTCGAGATAGTGCGCGATACCCGTGCAGTTGCCGCCCACCTCATCCGCGCAACCTGCCTTGACGATCAGCCAACCGGTGATCGAGCGGGCCTTGGCTTCGGGAACGACAAACACGTTGGCCCCGACCCGCACTTCCGGCCCGCTCTTGCCCATCCCACTGCCAGTCTGCGCAGCGGCAGGCGCGCTCCATGGCGCAATCCCGGCGAACGCAAGCCCGCAGCCGACAACCCCCACACGCGCGACGTTCACGAAAGCGGACCGAACGAAAGCGGCGGCGCCGCCGCTGTATCCAACCATGCCCGTGCTCCCTTGGAAGCGCCCGCACCATCCGTATCAACCTAAGGACGGATCGCAAAAAAGCTGAATCGTGATCTGTGTGCGTGCGACCGTGTGACTCGGCAGCGCGGGATTCCTTGTCCCGGCGAACAGTCGTACGCCGTTGCATGATCGACAGAC
>CAMDPA010000123.1 GCA_945903565.1 Devosia equisanguinis
CCCACCGCGGAGAGCAAAATGGCAGACGGTCACACCACACGCGTGCAGGATTTCATCGGCGATCCCGTGAGCGAGGCGCCGGTGGTGCCGCGCGCAAAGCTGGAAGCGATCTTCCAGGACCTGCAAGCCGACATGCGGTTCGATCACGAGCTGAACGGCTGCCTGAACTGCGGCATCTGCACGGCGACGTGTCCGGCCGCGCACTACTACGATTTCTCCCCGCGCGAGATCGTGCAGCTACTATGGACCGAGAACCTCGAAGGCATCTACGATGCCATGCAGGAGAAGATCTGGTCGTGCGCCCAGTGCTACACGTGCGCGGCGCGTTGTCCTTTCAAGAACTCGCCGGGTGGACTGATCATGCTGATGCGCGAGGTGGCGATCAAGCATCAGATGCAGAGCGCCAAAGACGTGTTGCGTCCGTTTTCCCGCGTCATGCTGAAGCTTGTATCGACCGGCAATCAGCTCGCGCCCGATATGATCAACCCCAGCCATTTCGCGGACTGGGGACCGAACATTTCCAAGGTCGACGCGCCGCTGAAACTGCTGCGCAAGGCGATCCCGATGGCGACACTGAACACGACCGAGACGGCGTGGGAGGTGAACCTCAAGACATCGGTCGAGCTCTATACGATTTGGGAGATGACGGGCGTTCTCGATCAACTCGAGGGCATCGACCAGAACCTGTTCGACGTCATCACCGACATCATGGACGAGAAGCGCGAGGACTGGAAAGATTTCCAGGAGGAGCAGGCGGACGAGGACGAGGATTGAGGCCCCTTCAGGTTACATATGAGGAAATTGCCAATGTCCAAGGTCAAATACAAGGCACCAAAGGGCTATCAGGATGCGATGGCCTATTTGCGGGTTGCCGATGCGTCGGCCGCGATCGATTTCTATTCCGCCGCGTTCGGCGCGAAGGAGAAGTACCGTCTGACGATGGGTCCGCGCGTCGGCCATGTGGAGCTCGACTTCGGCGATACGCGCATCATGCTGTCGGACGAATTCCCTGAAATGGGCATCATCGGGCCCAAGGCCCTGGGTGGTACGTCCATCATGCTGGCGCTCTACGTCGCGGATGCCGACGCGGTGTTTGAGCGCGCGATCTTGGCAGGCGCGAAGGTCAAGCGGCCCTTGACGGACGAGTTCTACGGCGACCGCACCGGGCAGCTCGAAGATCCGTTCGGCCATGTCTGGTCGATACAGACGCGGACCGAAGACGTTTCGCCCAAACAGATGCAAAAGCGGCTCGACGCGATGATGGCCGACGGTGCGGCCAAAACTGGGGTTAAACCAAAGCCGGCAACGCGAACGAAGGCAAAAGGCCAAAGAGTGAAACCATGACCAAAGAAATCAGCGGCGAGCGCTTCACCGGCCACGGCAACGAGTGGCGCCCTTCCAATCTCACGCCAACCGAAGCGCAGCGGGCCACGTCGTGGGTGGAGCAGCGCATCGACAAGCGCTCGATGCTGACGACCACGGATCGCGTCGAGGATGTCCGCGATGCGATGTGGCAGCTTGAGAAGGACGGCCAGATCGTTGTTCATCGCGTCACCGAGCAGCACAAGCCGGTGATCGCGAAGACGCTCTACGGCTGGGACAAGAAGATCCCGACGACCCAGCTGTGGCATCACAAAAGCTGCGGCCAGTGCGGCAACATTCCGGGTTATCCGGTCTCGTTGCTGTGGCTGATGAACAAGATGGGCATCAAGTATCTCGACGAGACCGACCAGACGAGCTGCACGGCGTGGAACTACCACGGCTCCGGCATCGGCAATCTGGAAAGCCTCGCCGCGGTGTTCCTGCGCAACTTCCATCAGGCCTACGTTTCAGCCAAGGCGCAGGGTCTGCCCGAGGGCTACTATTACCCGCTGGTTCACTGCGGCACGTCGTTCGGCAACTACAAGGAAGTGCGCGGCTATCTGATCCACTCGGCGAAACTGCGCGAGAGCGTGACGAAAATTCTCGGCAAGCTCGGCCGTCTCGTCGACGGCAAGCTGCTGATTCCCGAGGAAGTGATCCACTACTCGGAATGGCTGCACGTGATGCGCCAGGAAATTCGGAATCATCAGGTGATCGATGCATCGCACGTGCGTGCGACGATCCATCCTGCGTGCCACGTCTACAAGATGGTGCCGGAGGATGCGATCTACGACGAGACGGTGCTCGAAGGTAATCGCGTCGCGGTTTCCACGGGCCTCGTGCAGGCGCTCGGCGCGCAGGTGATCGACTACAAGACCTGGTACGACTGCTGCGGCTTCGGCTTCCGCCACATCATCTCGGAGCGTGAGTTCACGCGCTCCTTCGCGATCGACCGCAAGATCCGCGTTGCCGTCGAGGAAGCAAAGTCCGACGTGATGATCGGCCACGACACCGGCTGCATTACCACGCTCGACAAGAACCAGTGGATCTCGAAAGCGGCTGGCGAGGGCAAGGCGGTCGAGTTGCCTGTGATGGCCGACTGCCAGTTCGCGGCGATGGTGTGCGGCGCGGACCCCTACAAGATCGTGCAGACGCATTGGCACGCAAGCCCGATCGAGACGCTGATGGAAAAGCTCGGCATCGACTGGCGGGCCAAGAAGGTCGAGTTCGAGGCGTATCTCAAGCAGATCCAGACGGGTGCTGCCGACCAGCTTTATGATCCGCGGTTGCGCATTACGAGCGGGCCTGGATTCAAGCCGATCAAGCGCGAGGTGAGTTTGCCGCCGCCCGGTTAGGTGTCAGACCCTCCGGGTCTGACACCATGCTGCAGCGCTGCCGCTTGGCGCGTTGCCACGATCGAAATACTTCAACGTTGGAGAGGGGTGTCAGACCCGGAGGGTCTGACACCATCGGAAGAAATGACCAAACCCATTCTCATCGTCGGCGGCGGACCGGCGGGCCTTGCGGCAGCGCATGCTGTTGCCTCGGTCGGACATCGCAGCGTGCTCGTCGAGAAGGCCGCGCTACTCGGCGGTGCGCCAATTCAATCGGGTTACGCGAAGCTTGTCCCGTCGGGGCAATGGGCCAAGGACGCGATCGGCGGAATGGTGCGCCGTGTCGAGATCAACGGGCTCGTCGAGAAGAAGCTCAATACCGTCGTCAAAACGTTCAATGGCCAGCCCGGCAATTTCATCGCAGAGTTGTCGGACGGCACGCATGTGGAAACGGGCGCGGCTATACTCGCGACTGGCTTCACGCATTTCGACTCGGTGAACAAACCCGAGTGGGGCTTCGGTACCTATCAAGACGTCGTGACGACCACGCAGGTCGAGCAGATGATCTCGTCGGGGAAGGGCGTACGCTGCCTATCAGATGGGCGCAAGCCGAAGCGCGTCGCGATCCTGCTGTGCGTGGGCTCGCGCGACCGGCAGATCGGACGCGAGTGGTGCTCGAAGATCTGCTGCACGGTGTCGGCCAACCTGGCGATGGAAATCCGCGAAGAACTGCCGGATTGCCACGTCTATATCTACTACATGGACATCCGCACCTTCGGCCTGATGGAGACCGACTACTACTGGCGCTCGCAGGAAGAGTTCAAGGTCAAGTACATCAAGGCCCGCATCGCCGAGGTGACAAGCGACGGCCACAAGCTGATCGTGAAGGGCGAAGACACACTGGTGAAACGGCCCATTACCATACCCTTCGACATGGTCGTCCACGCCATCGGCATGGACCCCAACGTCGACAACATGACGATTTCGGCGGTGTTCGGCGTCGACCTGCACAAGCAGGGCTTCATCGCCCGCAAGGACACCTATGGCGTGATGGGGGCGACCTCGCGAGCGGGTGTATTGGTCGCCGGCGCCGCAATCGGACCGGAGACGATCGACGACAGTATTGCTCAGGCGAACGCAGCGGCGCTGGGTGCGTTGGCGGTGTCGAATGGCGTAAGCCAAGTGGCGGCGGAGTAGCCGGGGTCAGACCCTGCGGGTCTGACCCCCTCTTTAATTTCGAAGGCGAAATGATCCGAATGGCTTTGCAGCAGATCACGCGTACCGGCCAGAGTGGGTCAGACCCGCAGGGTCTGACCCTGTCGCGCTCCACGCTTCACCTCTCCGGGCCGAAGCTGCGTACCGCGCTCGAGCGACTGATCGGCGCATCCGAGCAGCTCGGCGGGATCGAGGCGTTCGCCAACGCGGTGCGGCTCAAGAGCATCGTGTTCCAGGATCGGCTCGGCGACGGCAAAGCGGCCAAACTTACGCGCGCTGAATTCGACGAGATCGTGCCGTTGATGCCGACGGTGCGACGGCGCATCGGGGCGCTGATCGCCGGGCGGGCGTGGGACGACGTGCGGGCGGCAATCGTCGCGCTGCTCGATCGGGCGCACGATACGACGATTGCGGATCAACGCATCGCGGCGTTCGAGAGTGCGCTGCGCGCACATGAGGGCCTACGCGGCCCTCAAACTCGCGCGCCAGGGGCGGAGCCCCTGGACCCCACCTTCGAAAGGGCGTCTCAAAGGTCTCGCGACGCGAACTTGCGTTGCCTTCGCGATCTCGCCGCCGAGATCCTGCACAACACATTGCCCGAGCACTATCCGTTGATGCAGCGCTGGGTATGGGATGCCAAGGCCAACAGCGGCGTTATCCGCGAGATCTGGCACGACCCCAGTGGCGCGGGCGAGGACACCGACCGGATCGTGATCGATGTTCCCGATACCTACGAAACGTTCCTCGTGCTGCGCGAGGAGCTGTCGCAGTTCCTGGCCGACAACGGCGTGTTCCGCGACATGCTGTGGCACGTCGATCTCGTGTGCGCGCAGGTCTACGGCGACTACATCAATGCGCAGGGCGGCGCGTGGCTCAAGACCGAGTTCGGCAGCGAAACCGATCCGCTGGAACATACGCGGCGGATCATGGGGTTGGATCGGGTCTCGCGCCAAACGCGCGAGACCGTGAGTGGTGAGTGGCCAGTGGTGAGTGGAGCCATTGGCAAAGACGGATAGCGCACCGCCAGCGCAGCGCACCACTCACAACTGACCACTCACCACTGACCGGCCCCCATGCCCATTCACGAAAAATCGCTGATCCGGCCCGAGAACATCACGACGCACGACAAGCTCGTGATCGATGGCGTCGACGTATCCGGGCACTGGTCGACGTTCATCGAGAGCCGCGCGATCACTGACTACAACGAGGCCATGGAGGAGGAGATCGCGGCACTGCCCGGGGGTGAGCACATTCACCGCTGCTGGCAGTGCGGCTCCTGCACCAACTCCTGCACCGTTCACGCCATCGAGCCGCGCTTCAATCCGCGCTACTGGATCTACCTGATCCGCACCGGAATGGAGAGCGAGCTTCTGCGTGACAAGGACATCATCTGGCAGTGCGTGTCGTGCAACAAATGCACCTATGCCTGCCCGCGCGATGTCGAGCCCGAAGGCGTGATGAAGGCGACCGCGCATTGGCTGGAACTGAAGGGCCATGTGCCGGAAAGCCCGTCGATGACATTCGACAAGATCTTCACCGAAGAGATCGTCAAGCACGGCAAAATCGAGGACACGAAGGTGCTGATGAAGTTTATGCAGCGAACCAAGCAACCCTTGCTGCAGGACTGGGTTGTTCAGATCGGCCGCAACATCGCGATGCGGTTGCCGGTGAAGTGGGGCCTCAAAAGCGCGTGGTCGTTCGTATTTCATCCCAAGACGCGCGGCTGGAAGCGGGCCCAAGGTGCGATCCAGGACTACATCATCGAGAAAGAGGCCGAGCAGAAGAAGGCGCTTGGTTTGACGATCCCCTCTCCCCGCCCTTCGCGGGGAGAGGGTTAGGGTTAGGGTGAGGGGCGGCAACGAGTGCTGACTTCGCCATCGCAGTTTCTAGTCCAAACAGCATGAGGGTCGGATTGAAGAAGGCACTGCGCAAGCGGCTGCCCCTCACCCCGACCCTCTCCCCTCATGAAGCATGAGGGGAGAGGGAGATGAAAAAATGGTCGATATCACAGCGAGAGCCAAGCAGCTGCGCGAGGTCGCGTATTATCCGGGATGCGCGCTGGAAGGCTCCGGCAACGGCTACGACGTGTCGACGCGCGCGATTGCGTATGAGCTCGGCCTGAAGCTGCGCGACGTGAAGGACTGGAACTGCTGCGGAGCGATGGAGGTCAAGAACATCGATCCCAAGATCCAGACGTATCTGTCGTCGCGCGTGCTGTCCCAAGCGGTGAATGAAAACCGAAATAAGGTTGTGATGGCGCCGTGCAACGGCTGCTACCACAATCTCAAGAAGGCCGAGTACGATCTGGCGCACGACGCGAAATCGCGTGAGGTCGTCAACACGCTCTCGCTCAAAGCCGGACACGCGACCTACGAGGCCGGCCAGGCCGAGACCATTCACGCACTCGACTGGATCAAGGAGACGATCGGCGAGGAAGGGTTGCGGCAACGCACCAAGGGAAAGCTCGCCGGGTTGAAGATCGCCAACTACTACGGCTGCATGTATGTGCGGCCACGACACATCTTTCCCGAGAAGGACAAGGGGCCGGGAAGCGAGAGCACGTCGAAACCGCATTTCATGGACGATCTGCTGGCGGCGGCAGGCGCTGAGAACGTCGAGTTCCCGTTGAAAACCGCGTGCTGCGGCGGCGCGCATACGCTGTCGGATTCGGATACCTCGACCAAGCTCGTGCTCAACATCCTGCAGGCGGCGGAGGCGTCGGGCGCGGAAGTGATCGCGACGGAATGCCCGACCTGCCACACCGGGCTCGAGATGCATCAGATCCGCGCGGAGAAGCGGTTCGGCAAGAAGACGAGCGTGCGCATACTCTACTTCACGCAGTTGCTGGGCCTGGCGCTTGGGATCAAGCCGCGCAAGCTCGGCATCCACACCAACATTTCCCACTCGCTCGATTTCATCCACGAAAAGGGGCTGACGTGAATTGCGGTGTCTGACCCTCCGGGTCTGACACCAGGCACCGACGCCAACAGGGAATGATCGACGTGCTCAACTTCGCCGACCTCGAAATGCGCATCGACGAAATAGCGGACACTGCCAAGGTGTCAGACCCGAAGGGTCTGACACCATCTAAACGCGCAACAACGCTTCTGACGCTCGGCGAAGCCGTGCTCGAGCAGTGGATCATCGCACGCGGCGAGACGCCGACGCAGGACAAGAAGGAAGGCTTTCGCCTGCTTGCGCTGCATCGCCAGGGGGCGAAGGGCGATCCGTCGTTCAATGCCTGCCGGGAAACCTGCCGGGAGCTCGTCTATTCCTACAACCTCATCACGCAGGAGCCGGATCACCCCGACATGGCCAAGCGCACGCAACTCGCAGCACTCGTCGCGAAACATCTCGCACTGTTCGTCGGCGGCAAGATGGAGGTGGCGGGGCTCGGCGAGTTCTGCTGTGCGGCAAAGCCGCTAAGGGAGAGTGGTCAGTCGTGAGTGGTGAGTGGTAAAGTCGTTCGACCGTCCACCGTTCCCCATTTCACCACTCACCACTCACCACTCACCACTCACCAGCGCGGAGCGCTCCCATGCCAACCGTCAACGGCTGCAACATCCCCGACGAACTGCTCTACGACGTGGACAACCACATCTGGTTCCAAGAGCAGGGCGACGGCACGATCAAGCTCGGCATGACGACGGTTGCGACCGCGATGGCCGGCCAGCTCGTGGCGTTCACGCCGAAGAAGGCCGGGCGCTCGGTCGATGCCGGCAAGTCCTGCGCGACGGTGGAAAGTGGCAAGTGGGTCGGCCCGGCCAAGTCCGCCGCGGCAGGGGAGGTGGTGGCGGTCAACTCAGACCTCATGGCCAATCCGCAGATCGCCAACACGGACCCTTACGACAAGGGCTGGTTCATCATCCTGAAGCCGAACAACTGGGACGCCGTGAAACCGACGCTGACACCTGGCGCCGCAGTCGCCCCCAAATACGTGGCCAAGATGGCCGCGGACGGGTTCGCCGGCTGCCCCTGAGTTTCAGGGCATAGGCTCTAAGACCATTGGATATTCTGGTGTCAGTTGCCGGTCCTTCTGGACCCGGCTACTCTGATGTCAGGGTGCGGTTCCGTTTATGGGCCGCAATGACACTGCCGCTGGACCCGAAACGAGGCCGCGGCCATTGGGGAGGTAGGGAAATGTTCAAGCATGCCGCCGCGCTCGCGTGCGCGCTCGGGCTCACCACGGGTGCAGCCTTTGCTCAAGAGAAGATCCGCCTTGGCTACGTAACGACCCTGTCGGGACCGACGGCTGCGATCGGCAACGATATGCGCAATTCCGTCGAGCTGGCGCTCGAGCACCTCGGCCGCAAAATGGCCGGCAAGGACGTCGAGGTCGTCTACGAGGACGACCAGCAGAAGCCCGACGTCGGCAAGCAGAAGATGGATAAGCTGGTCGAGCAGGACAAGGTGCCGATCATTGCCGGCCACATCTGGTCGAACGTGCTGCTTGGCTCCTACAAGGAAGCAGCCGACGCCGGCGTGTTCGTGCTGTCCTCCAATGCCGGCCCCTCGCAGATCGCCGGCGAAGGCTGCCACCAGAACTTCTTCAACATCTCCTGGCAGAACGACCAGACGCCGATGGCGATGGGCGAGACGCTGAATAAGAAGGGCGTCAAGCGCATCTACGTGATGGCGCCGAACTATGCTGCCGGCCGTGACATGGTCTCGGGCGTCAAGCGCACGTTCAAAGGCGAGGTCGTCGGCGAGGACTACACGAAGTGGCCCGGACAGCTCGACTTCTCGGCTGAGCTCGCCAAGGTGCGCGCGTCGAACGCCGAAGCGCTGTTCGTGTTCTACCCGGGTGCCGCCGGTGTGCAGATCCTCGCCCAGCACGAGCAATCCGGCCTCAAGGGCAAGGTGCCGCTGTATCAGGTGTTCACGATCGACTCGCTATCGTTGCCGCAGCAGAAGGAGCAGGCGCTCGGCGTGCTCGGTACACAGCAGTGGGTCAACGATCTGCCGAATGACGCGAACAAGAAGTACGTCGCCGACTTCCTGAAGAAGCACAACGCATACCCGAGCTTCTACGGCGCGCAGGCCTACGACACGATCATGCTGATCGCCAGCGCGGTCGAGGCCGTGAAGGGTGACATGTCGAAGAAGGACGAGATCCGGGCGGCGCTGCGCAAGGCGAACTTCAAGTCGACGCGTGGCGACTTCAAGTTCGGAAACAACCATTACCCGATCCAGAACTTCTATCTGCAGGAGACGGTGAAGGACGCGCAGGGGCGACTCACTTTGAAGACGGTTGACACCGTGTTCACGGCGCATCAGGACGCCTACGCCGGCCAGTGCAAGATGAAGTGGTAACGCCGTAGCAATCGATGGGGCGCGGGCGCGTGATGGCGCACGCGCCCCCTTTCGATTGCACTCGCACGTATTTCCGACTGCTGTTGCCGAGCACCTCCTCCGTGTCCATCCTGCTGATCGAGAACACGCTGCACGGCATCCAGCTTGGCTTGCTGTTGTTCCTGCTCGCCGCCGGGCTGACGCTCGTGTTCGGCATCATGGACATGGTCAATCTCGCGCACGGCTCGCTGTACATGCTGGGCGCGTTTTTCGCCGTCACGCTGATTAAAGTGACGGATAGTTTCGTGCTTGGCGCACTGCTGGCGTTCGGCGCAACGCTGCTGTTCGGCATCCTGCTCGAGCGGTTCGTGCTGCGCACGCTGTATGCCCGCGACCATCTCGATCAAGTGCTGGCGACGTTCGGACTGATCCTGTTTTTCAACAAGGCGGTGCAAGTGATCTGGGGACCCGCAGGCCTCAGCATCGCGCTGCCGCCGTGGCTGGCGCAGCGCATCGAGATCCTGCCCGGCGTGCCGTATCCGCTATACCGGCTGGTCATAACGCTGGTCTCGCTGGCCGTGGCGGGGGGGCTCTGGTTTCTGATCGCGCAGACACGGACGGGCATGTTGATCCGAGCCGGCGCCTCGAACCGGCGGATGGTTTCTGCCCTCGGTGTCGATGTGAAGAAGCTGTTCACGATCGTATTCGGTCTCGGCGCCGGGCTCGCGGGCCTCGCGGGCGTGATGTACGCGCCGATCTCGACCGTATTCAGCGGCATGGGCGAGGAAGTGCTGATCCAGGCGTTCGTCGTGATCGTGATCGGCGGCATCGGCTCGATCCGCGGTGCATTCGTCGCCTCGATCGGGCTCGGGCTGATCGACACGCTGGGGCGGGTGTTCCTGGTCGACATCTGCAAACTGTTCATGGCGGCATCGGCGGCATCCACGGTCGGGCCGGCGTTGGCGTCGATGCTGATTTATCTCATCATGGCGGCGGTTCTCGTGTGGCGGCCGACCGGCCTGTTCGGGCGGAGCTGAGACGAAATGCTCGACATCCGCTCCTGGTCCGCGCGCGAATACGTGAACGCGGTACTGATCCTCGCCTTGGCGTTGGTGCCGGTGTATGCCGCGATGACCGGCAACACGTTCGTGATGACGCTGCTGACGCGGGCCCTGATCTACGCGATCGCGGCGCTGAGCCTGAACCTGATTCTGGGCTACGCGGGGCTGGTCAGCTTCGGGCACGCGATGTTCATCGGCATCGGCGGCTACGTCGTCGGCATCATGGCGTTCCACGGCAACGCCAATGGCCTTCTTCAGTTGCCTTTGGCGGTTCTGATATCTGGAGTGCTGGCACTGGTGGTTGGCGCGCTCAGCCTGAGAACGCGCGGCGTTTACTTCATCATGATCACGCTGGCGTTCGCGCAGATGGTCTATTTCGCCGGCGTCGGCCTGGAATACTACGGCGCGGACGACGGCATGCCGCTGAAGAGCCGGTCGACACTCGGGCCGGTGCGACTGGCGGACCGCACGCAGCTCTACCTCGTGTGCCTGGGTGTGCTGCTGCTTTCGCTCGCGGGGATGGCGCGCATCGTCAACTCGCGGTTCGGCATGGTGATCCGTGGCTCGAAGTCGAACGAAACGCGGATGCTGGCGCTCGGCTTTCCCGTGTTCCGCTACCGGCTCACCGCGTTCGTGATCGCCGGTGCGCTGTGTGGGCTGGCAGGTGGTCTGATGGCGAACCAGGCGGCCTTCGTCAGCCCGGCGATGATGAGCTGGGTGCAGTCTGGCGATCTCATCGTGATGATCGTGATCGGCGGTATCCGCTCGCTGATGGGGCCGGTCTACGGCGCGCTCGCGTTCATCGTGCTGGAGCACGTGTTGTCGAGCTGGACGGAAAACTGGCAGCTCATCTTCGGTCCGATGATCGTGGCGCTGGTGCTGTTCGCGCGCGGAGGGCTCGACGATCTGATCGAGCTCATGGCGAAGCGGAAGGAGGGCGGCCATGGCTGACGTGCTGCTCGCCACAGACAACCTCACCAAGCGCTTCGGCGGCCTGGTCGCGACCGATCAATTGTCGCTCGACGTTCGCGCGGGCGAGATCCATGCGCTGATCGGCCCTAATGGCGCGGGCAAGTCGACCGCGGTGGCGCAGCTTTCGGGACAACTAGAGCCGACCTCGGGGCGCATCCTGTTCGAGGGGCGCGACATCACGCGCCTGCCGATGCCGAAACGGGCGCTGCTAGGCATTGCGCGGTCGTTCCAGATCACCAGCGTGCTCAAGGATTTCACGACGCTCGACAATGTCGCGCTCGCGGTGCAGGCGCATCAGGGGCATTCGTTCCGGTTCTGGCGGGATGCGCGCGCGGACCGGTCGATGCGCGATCCCGCGGCGAAAGTGCTAGGAGATCTCGGGCTTGGCCATCGCGCGGAAGTAATGACGGCGGCGCTTTCGCACGGCGAGCAACGGCAGCTCGAGATTGCGATGGCGTTGGCGGGCGATCCGCGCCTGCTGCTGCTGGACGAGCCGATGGCGGGGATGGGACCGGAAGAGTCGGCGGGGATGGTGAAATTCCTCGGCAAGCTCAAGGGCAGCCGCACGATGCTGCTCGTCGAGCATGACATGGACGCGGTGTTCGCACTGGCCGACCGCATCACGGTGCTCGTCTACGGCCGGGCAATCGCGACGGGAACGCCGGCCGAGATCCGCGCCAACGCCGAAGTGCGTGAAGCCTATCTCGGCGAAAACATCGGCGCGGTTTAGGGAGAGGCGCGATGCTCAAGATCCGCAATCTCCAGGCCGCTTATGGCGCGAGCCAGGTGCTGTTCGGCGTCGACCTCGACGTTGCCGCGGGTGAGGTCGTCACGCTGCTCGGCCGCAACGGGATGGGCAAGACGACCTCGGTTCACGCGATGACCGGCGTACACGAGAATCGTCAGGGCGAGATCGAGTTGGAAGGGCGGCGGATCGAGGGGCTGGCATCACATCTGATCGCCAAGCTCGGCATCGGGCTGGTGCCGGAGGGGCGGCAGATCTTCCCGAACCTTACCGTGCGCGAGAACCTCGTCGCCACCGCCGCCAACCGCGAGAAGCGGGCCAATCCATGGACGCTGGCTCGTGCCTACGAGTTCTTTCCTAGGCTGGCCGAGCGCGAGAGCAATATGGGAAATCAGCTTTCGGGCGGCGAGCAGCAAATGCTCGCCATCGGCCGCGCGCTGATGACCAACCCCAAGCTCTTGATCCTCGACGAAGCCACCGAAGGACTCGCGCCTTTGATCCGCGCGGAGATCTGGAAGTGCCTCGAACGGCTCAAAGGCGAGGGGCTGTCGATCCTTGTCATCGACAAGAACGTGGCTGCGCTGACGCGCTTGGCCGACCGGCACTATATCTTGGAAAAGGGCCGGATCGTGTGGAGCGGGACATCCGATGCCCTGCGTGCGGATGCAGAGCTGCAGCACAGGTATCTGGGCGTTTGATAGGCTTGACGCACTTGGCTGGATCAATTTGCGTGACCTAAGCTTAGGACAGATCGCAGAATAACCGCTACGAGTTCCCCGGTCTGCGTGGACTGATTGTATAGTTCCATTCGGGATGGAAGTCATCGCCGACAAGCTTGACCGCCGCCAACTCGGCTTTGCTGACCTTGATGCCTTTCTCATAGGTTCGCGTGTCGAC
>CAMDPA010000124.1 GCA_945903565.1 Devosia equisanguinis
TCTTCGACGGGGTGGCAAGCTGCGGGCGGGCTGCGGACATGGGCCTTCTCCATCCGATTCGGATGGAAGCCCATCAATCACACCGACTCACCTCTTGTGAATCCCCTTTCTCTCTCCGCAAGCCCCTTTCTCGAGCGATTGCCCTGCCACCCGGTTTCGGTTCACTTGTCCTTGCGGCAATCCTTAGGTAACCAGCCTACCCCGGCGGCAGCGCCAGCGTGTCCGTATGCCCGACCACGGCAGCGGTGCGCTCGGCCTTCAACCAAGCTGCAATCTCGCCTGCATCCACCTTGCCCGTTTCCCCCACGGCACCGGCAAAGCCTTGCGCGAGATCGCGCACCAGTCCCGCATCGCCGGAACCGAGCAGCCACGGGCTGCCGCCTTCGCGCACGGCATAACCTTGCGCTTCGAACGCGGCACGCAGCGCTGCCGGCGCGTCTGGACCAGCGGATGTGCCGAAGCCCTTGTCGGTCTTCTGGTGCGCAATGAAGGCCGCGCGCATCGCCGCGTCGGCTGCGTGCTCCGGGGCCCAGGTCTGCACACCGTCGTACGTCAGCACGGTGAAGAACGCCGCCTTTCGCACGGCGACCTGGGCTGCAAAGCGCGCGATGAAGTCGGCCGAGCACAGATCGAACAGCGCGGACGCCGTGACGAGGTCGACGCTGCCGCTCAGTGCAAAATCGAGATCGCGCACGAGATCGGCCTGCCGGAAGCGGACGGTGATGCGCTTGCCCGCCTTGTCGAGTATGAGCCCCTCGCTCGATTGCTGAGCGCGGTCGGCCCATGCCTCCAGACGGGTGCGTGCAACCTCGAGCAGACGCGCGTCGTAGTCGACCAACGTCCAGTTCTGGCGGGGGCCGAGCAGCGGCGCAGTGCCGCGCAGATTGGAGCCGGTTCCGCAGCCCAGGTCGATAATCCCGGGCTCATCGAGCGACTGCAGCCGCCCCGCCAGCACACCTGCCAGGCCGGCGTGCCGGGAGCGATGATCGACGGGCTCGCGCAACGCCAGCCATTCCGGTGAAAATCCACTCATCGCGCGACCTCCTTTATCGCGGCCGCGATGCGCCGCGCCGTGTCCTGCCAGCGTGGGAGGCCTTGCGCCGCGGCCCATGCGTTGTCGGCCAAGCCCTGTCTGATCTTCTTGTCCTCGATGGCGCGGCCGAGTGTCCAGGCGAGCGCGCGTGGGCTGCCCGGTTCGACCTTCAGCGCGGCACCGTCCGGCACGGTATCGGCGGCAGCCCCTCCCGTCGTACAGACGATCGGCAGACCGCGTGCGAGCGCTTCAGCCAGCACCATGCCATAGCCTTCGTAGTGCGAGGCGAGCACGAACAGATCCGCGCGGTCGTAGAGTTTGCCCAAGTCCGTCTCGCTCACCGGCCCGAGCAACGTGATGCGATCGCCTAGGCCGTGAGCCGCAATCATGCTCTCGATCTGACGCACGGTACCGGGGCTGCGATCGATCGCACCGGCGATGTCGAGCCGCCAATGCAAGGTCTTCAGCGGCACCAGCGCCTCGATCAATACGTCATAGCCCTTGCGCGGAACCAGCGAGCCGACGGCCAGCAGTTGCGGCGTCTTGTTCCCCGAGCCTTGCGCACGGTCGGCCGGATCGGTGCCGGGCTCCGCCACGGTGATGCGTCCTGACGGCACGCCGAAGTCCGCTGTCAACGTCCGTCCCGTCAGCGGGCTTGTCACGATCACGTGGCGTGCGAGTGCGAGCGCATCGGTTTCGAGTTGGCGTAACTCGGCCGCCCGCGCAGCCCCGATCCCGGCTTCGAGGCACAACGGGTGATGAACCAGCGCGACGATCTTGCGCTCGAAGCGGCGGATCAAGTCGCCGGGCATCGCGCCATAAGCGAGACCGTCGATCAGCAGGATGTCGTCAGGCGCCGTTGCGGCGATCCGCGTGCGTGTTTCGGCCAGATCGGCCGCGGTGGGCGCCGGATACGTGCCCGGCAGAACGAGATGGTGTGCATCGACCTCGAACGAAGGCAGCAGCGCGAGCGCGCGCCGGTCATAGCTATAGCCGCCGGTCGGCAGATCGATGTCGCCGGGGATGACGAAGTGCAGTCGCGTCATGGTTTGCTCTCAGCCTCGGCCGAACGGCGCGTCTGCCAGCGCCGCAGCGCGATGACGGCCCAGATCGCCTCCACCACGCCGAACGGCCACGCGCCCTGCAAGAAGCCATAGACCGAAGCGAGCCCGCAAGCGACCGCGAACGCAAACACGTACCATGCGCTTCGATCCTCCAGGGCGTAGCAGACCAGCATCGCCGAGACGGCAGCTAGACCAAACAGCGTTAGGCCGTCCATATCGTCAGCCCGAAACGGGACCTTCGAACCAGGCGCGCGCGAGATCGGTCTCGTGCAGCGTGACCTTGATCTTGGCGAGGCCCTTGCCGTCTTCGCCGAGCGCACCGTCGCGCGCCGCCTTGGCGATCGCGTCGAACACGTAGCGGCACAGGAATTCGGTGGTCGTGAGCGTGCCCTTGAACTGCGGGAGCACATCGAGGTTCTGATAGGCGAGCGGCTTCAGCGTCTTGTTGAGCACGTCCAGCGCCGCGCCGATATCGACGACCACGTTCTGCTTCGTCAGCTTTTCGCGGAAGAACGCGACATCGACCACGAACGTGGCGCCATGCATGCCCTGGGCGGGCCCGAAAAACGGATCGGGCAAGCTGTGGCCGATCATGATGCGGTCGCGGACTTCAACGGCGAACATGAGGTAGGTCTCCGGAGGGGCCGCGCGCGGAGGCGGGCAGCAATAAGGGTGCGGCCCTCTTCGCGGCAAAATGGGGTGGCGTCAAGGCGCGGGTTGCTCGTGCGGTGGCGCCCACACGAGCGGGTGGCCGATCAGGGCGCGGTCCAGGGTGACGAGGCGCATGCCTTCCACGCTCGCCTGCGCGAGCAGCAAACGGTCGAACGGATCTCGGGTCGCTGGAAGCGGTGAGAGTTCAGCGAGTACGTGGTGCGGCTCGATGGACAGAATATCCAGATTATAGGAACGGCAGGTGCCGTCGAGGTTGTCCAAGGGAACCACAAGCTCGAGTTTATTGATTCTGAACTTGATCGCGATTTCCCAAAGGCTCGCAACGCTGCACCAGAACTCTGCAGTCTTATCATCCACCAGCCTGCGATAACTTGCAGGCAACAGCTCTGGTGTCTCGTTGACGATCGCCAAGACTATGTGCGTGTCGAGTAGTAGCCTCATCGGGGCTCGGCATCCTCGTCGCGCTCCGGTGTGATCAGGAAATCCTCCGGCAGCGGATCGTCGAAATCCGGCGCAATATAGGTCACAATTTTGTCGATGCCCCGTTCACGCTTGAAACGCCGCCCCCCCTCCCAATCAATCCCGCCCTTGCGCTTGTGCGGAACAAGGTCGAGCACGGGCTTGCCGTCGCGCGTGACGACGATCGTCTCGCCCTGCTCGACGCGTTCGGCAAGCTCGGCGAGGCGGGCCTCGGCTTCTTGTAGGGTCACTCGTTCCATGGCGGCATTTTACCTCATGCCGGGCCTACACGCCAGAACGACGTTCGCTCGCCAAGCAAGCCTCAGCCGCCCTCGAGCTTCACCCCCGATGCCTTCACGACATCCCGCCAGCGTGCGACTTCCGATGAAACGAAGCGGCCGAATTCGGCGCCCTCCATCGCGGGGACATCGCTGCCGTTGCGCTCCCACATCTCCTTGATCGCAGGATCGCTCAACGCGGTCTTCACCTCAGCCATCATGCGCGTGACGATCGCGGTCGGCGTGCCCTTGGGCGCCCACAAGGCATACCACGTCGAAACCTCGTAGCCCTTGAGCCCGGCCTCGGCTGCCGTGGGCAGGTTGGGGAACGCGGGAACGCGTTGTGCCGCCGCCACCGCGAGTGCGTTGATCTGGCCGCCACTGATCGCCGGCGCCGACGAGCCCATCCCATCGAATGCAATGTCGACGTGGCCCGCGATCAGGTCCTGCATGGCCGGGCCCGCCCCGCGGTAGGGAACGTGTGCGATCTTGGTCTTAGTCAGCATCTTGAACAATTCGCCGGCCAGGTGATGCGTGGTGCCGACGCCCGCCGAGGCATAGTTCATCTTGTCGGGATTGGCGTTGGCAGCCGCGATCAGCTCCGCCAGCGTCTTGGCCGTCACCTTCGTGGGATTGACGACCACCACATGCGGCGGCCGTGAGATCATGGCGATCGGTATGAAATCCTGCTCGATGTCGTAGGTGAGCTTGGGATAGATCGCGGGTGCGATCGCGTGATGCGTTGCACCGACGAAGAACGTATGGCCGTCGGGTGCTGCCTTGGCAGCGGCGGCAGCGCCGGACGTTCCGCCGGCACCTGCCCGGTTTTCGATCAGGATACGGGTGTCGAGCTGCTTGTCGAGCTTGGCGGCCAGCGGTCGAGCAAACGTATCAGTGCCCCCACCCGCCGCGAACGGCACGATGAGGAAGATCTGCCGCTGCGGCCACTGCTGCGCGTAGGCCGATCCGGCCGACAGTGCCAATGTGCCGGCAAGTCCGCCGACAAGCGCGGCCACGGCGTTGATTTTGGATCGCATTCGATGTCTCCCCCGGTATTCAGTTTTTTTTGTTGTGCTTCGATTACCATATCTGTAGCTGGCAGAAACGTGAGTCCTTTGGCTGAGAGGCGTTCAGCCGTACCGGATGACGGGCGCAAGCCCAGGTGCGTCCGGCGCCAGCAGCCCCGGCAGCTTGGCCGGAGCCTCGTCGAACGCAATCTCGGATGTCAGCAACTCGTCAAGTACGGGATCGCGTAGCAACGCCAGCGCTGCTTCCACCCGGCGGCGATAGTCCCAGCGTGGCCGCCGTCCTGCCGAAACCTGCCCGACCTGTGACGAGATCAAGCGCAAGCGCTGGCTGTGAAACGGGCCGCCAAGCGGCACCGAGACCCGCTTGTCACCGTACCACGACATTTCGACGATGGTCGCTTCCATGCCGGCTGAGGCGATCGCGGTGGCCAACCCGGCTTCGCTCGCCGACGTATGGAATACGACGTCCGCGCCAATTCCCTCTCCCCCCACTTCCGGGAGGAGAGGGTCAGGGTGAGGGGCAGCCGCTTGCGCTACCGCGTGTTGAGCAGGAGAAGGAGAGGCGTACGTTGCCCCGAGCCGCTCAACGAGAGCTTTCCGCGCCACCACCGGATCGATCACTGTCACCTCGGCCCCCGGCAGCCGCGCCGCCAGATACGCCACCAGCAAACCGACGATGCCGGCTCCCACAACCACAATCCGGTCCGCCGTTCCCGCGCCCGAATCCCACAGCGCGTTTAGCGCGGTCTCCATGTTGGCCGTAAGTGTCGCCCGCCGCGGCGATACGCCATCGGGCAGCGGCACCGCCATCGCCAGCGGCACCTGAAACACGTCCTGATGCGGGTGGAGGCAAAATACCGCGCGTCCCATCAACTCCTTGGGGCCAGCCTCTACAACTCCGGTGGCGCAATAGCCGTATTTGACCGGAAACGGGAAATCGCCCTCCTGCAGCGGCGCGCGCATGCGCTGGTGCTCGTGGGGCGGCACCAAGCCGTTGAGAATCAAGCGCTCCGTTCCCCGGCTAACCCCCGTGAAGTGGGCGCGCACCTGCACCTTGTCCGGCGTGAGCGGTGGCAACGGCGCTTGCCGTATCTCCACGGCCCCGGTGCGCACGTACCACAGCGAGCGGGCAACCTGAATTCGGCCTGTCGAACGCCTAGTCATCTTGTGTTCAGGCTCCCTGGTGCATTTCCCGGCCCCAGTTGCTATCCACTGGTTACAATCAATTGGGGCCTCATTCAAAACCCATGACACAAAGCATCGACAGCCCGAGCCACGACCGCTCAAGATCGGCAAATAATCTAATGAGCCTTACGACGCCCACCGGCTTGCAGTCCATGGCGGAGCTGCAGCGGCGCCGGCGCCTGGTCATCGCCCTCAACGTCGTCGCCTACGTGGCGATGATGTGGGTTGCCGCGATCATCCTGGGCGCAGGCGGCTGGACGCTCGTCGACATGATCATGTTCGCCTGCTTCGCGGTCGGCCTGCCCTGGACCGTGCTCGGCTTCTGGAACTCGGTCATCGGCCTGTGGCTGCTGCACTGGGCTGACAAGCCGATGGAGCAGGTGGCTCCCTACGCCGCGGCCGGCGACTTGCCGACGCCGATCACGGTCAAGACCGCGATCCTTATGACGCTGCGCAACGAGGATCCCGCGCGCGCGTTTCGCCGCCTGCGCACGGTCAAGGACAGCGTCGACGCGACCGGCTACGGTGCGCAGTATTCCTATTTCATCCTCAGCGACACCAACGACGAGGAGGTCGGCAAGGCCGAAGCCGAAGCCGCCGAAGCCTGGCAGCGCGAGGTCGGGGCCGCCGATTCAGGCCGCATCGTCTATCGCCGCCGCACCGACAACACCGGCTTCAAGGCCGGCAACGTCCGCGATTTCTGCGACCGCTGGGGCAACGACTACGAACTGATGTTGCCGCTCGATGCCGACAGCCTCATGTCGGGCGAGGCGATCGTGCGCCTCACACGCATGATGCAGGCGCACCCCAAGCTCGGCATTCTGCAGAGCCTCGTGGTCGGCATGCCCTCGACATCGGCTTTCGCGCGCATCTTCCAGTTCGGCATGCGGCACGGCATGCGCACCTATACGATGGGGCAAAGCTGGTGGACGGCCGACTGCGGTCCGTTCTGGGGTCACAACGCGCTCGTCCGCATCAAGCCGTTCAAGGACGACTGCCACCTGCCAATGCTGCCGGGTAAGCCGCCGCTCGGCGGGCATGTGTTGAGCCACGATCAGGTCGAGGCCACCTTGATGCGTCGCGCCGGATTCGAGGTGCGCGTGCTGCCCGAGGAGCGCGGCAGCTGGGAGGAGAATCCGCCCACGATGCTCGACTTCGCCAAGCGCGACGTGCGTTGGTGCCAGGGCAACATGCAGTACGTGAAGCTGCTCGATACGCCGGGCCTGCTGCCGATGAGCCGGTTCCAGCTCGTGTGGGCCGTGCTGATGTTCGTCGGCATCCCCGCGTGGACGCTGATGATCGCGCTGACGCCGATCGCGGCCTGGCAGGTGCAGGGCATCAGCGACTTCCCCGCGGGGCTCGCCGCAGCCCTCTACGTGACGTTCTTCGCGATGTACCTGTCGCCGAAGATCGCCGGCCTGATCGACGCGATGCTGACGACCGGTGGCGTCGCCAAGTACGGCGGCTACGTTCGGTTTATCGTGTCGGCGGCGATCGAGCTGGTGTTTTCGTTCCTGCAGGGCGCGGTATCGACGATCCGCACCTCGATCTTCATGATCGGTCTCCTGCTCGGCCAGTCAGTCATCTGGGGCGGCCAGTCACGCGACGCCTACGGCATCTCGTGGCGCACAGCCTGGGAGAACCTGTGGCCGCAGACGCTGTTCGGCGTCGTGGTGTGCGGGCTGATGTATCTCGTCGAGCCGGCGGTGTTCTGGTGGAGCCTGCCGCTGACGCTCGGCTATCTCGTCGCGATGCCGTTCGCGGTGATGACGGCCGCGCCCGCCATGGGCCGCCTGTTCAAGTCGCTCGGCCTGTGCGGCATCCCCGAGGACTTCGATCCGCCCAAGGAAGTCACGGCTGTGCTCGGCAAGGAGTGAGCAAAGCAGAGTTCGCAAAAGTGTGCTACGCGGTTTTGCGATAAAACTCTGCTTGAGCAAAGATCTAAGCAAACCCTTCGTTGGACTTCCAATGAAGGGTCTGCTTAGGGCCGCGCGTCGAGGCGTGGCGCGACGATCATCCGTCGCGTTACGCCCGGCGCTCCGGTGCCCGCCGCCAGGGTCAGCTCGACCAAGGACGGAAACGCATCCGTTCGCCGCCAGTTGTCGTGCCATTGCGGCAGCGCGGGTTGCTCGGGTTGCTCGTCGCTGCGCTGCAATCCAAAGTATCGGAAGCGAACTGTCGCGTGCTCGGGGATCAGCAACCGCGTTTCGCCACCGCCGGGCTGACCGGCTTCGCCAGCACCGGGAGCAAACAGCGACAGCCGCAACAGCAGGCCACCGCCTTGCGTTGCCCCCGGTTCGAGCCGATGGCGATAAACGCCCGCGCCGGCCGGACCATTCTCGGCGGGGCTGACGAACGTCAGTGTGCGGCTGTCGCCGGTGAAGGCCACGCCGCCCCTGCCGGTTGCGTCGCGCTCGTACACGGGGCTCGCTTCGGCGATGCGCCGCTCCAGCATGGCGAGCGCGAGCGTCACGTCGCTGGCCCGTTCCAGATCGCCCCTTGCCTCCCAGGCCCTCGCGCCCAGCCGCAACGCGCCCGGCATGAGCGTTACGGCGATCGCCAGCAGCGCCAGGCCGACCAGCAGCTCGATCAGCGCGAAGCCGTTCTCGTCGCGTCGGATCATGGCGGCGTGCCCGCAAGTTTCACCGTCGTGAACGCAACCGTGCGCTGCGCCGAGGCGGCCGAATCTCGCCAGCTGACCTCGACCTTGACCCACCACGCAGCCAACGGCGGCGTAGCCACCACCAATCCCGGCTGTGCATATCGGGAGACATCGACCCGCCAGTCGAGGCCATCTTCGGTGCCGGTCGTCGAACCCTCGGCCAAGGGCGTTTCCCTGCCCGCCGCCTCCAACCGCGACATCGCCGCCGCCACCGCCTTGCTTTCAAGCCCGGTGCGCCGAACCGCCCCCCATCCCGCCGCCATGGTCTGATAGATCAGCGCCAACGCCGCCCCGAGAATGGCGAGCGCGACCAGCGCCTCCATGACAGCGAAACCTTCCTGCCGCTTGCTGCTAAGGCGATGCGCAATAGTAACCGCTTCGTCTGATCGCGGAACTCGGAATTTTTCCTCCCCCCTTGCGGGGGAGGTGGCGCGTCGCGCCGGAGGGGGGAAACCCGCAAAGGTCGCCGTTGGGGCGCCCCCCTCCGCCCATTCGGGGCACCTCCCCCGCAAGGGGGGAGGAGAAGAGAAGTATGCGGAATACGATTCACTTATCGTTGCGGGTCTCCTAAGGCGTCGCGACACTGGCGCCTCCTGTCAGCCAATCGACGTTGACGACAGCACTCACGCCGCCCGCGCGCAAAACCAGCTTGCCGCCGCTCGATCCACCGCCCGGCAGAAACCTGATGCGCGACACGCTGCCCCGTGCCTGCTCGCCGGGCGGTACCGTCAGCTCCAGGCCGATGTGGCCCGGCAGCGCGCGCGATCCCATCACGCCATCGGCCCAATACCGGCGTTCCGCGACGTCGATCGTCAGCGCCTGCTCCATACCGCTGCGCAACGCCGCCGCGCGTGTCATCCGTGCCGCCGCTGCAACATCGGACGCCGCGCTACGCAGCGCCTGCACCGAAACGGCGCCGCGCGTCACCGGCATCGCGAGAAACGTAGCCGCCGCCAGGATCGCCAGCACGGCGAGCACCTCGATCAGCGTAAAACCGTCCTGTGCGGGCCTCATCGCAGCACCGTCTCGTTGAGGCCGAGCATCGCGCTCATCACGGACAGGATCAGCGCGCCCACGAACACACCGATAACGACCGTGATCGCCGGCGTCGCAATGCCCAGCACGCGCTGCAATTGCTGCTGCAGATCGTGCTCGTAGATGTCGGCGACGCGGGTCAGCATCGTCGCTAGCTGCCCGGTCTGCTCGCTGAGCGCGACCATTCGCAGCGCAAGATCGGGAAACAACCCGCTGCGCTCCAACGGCGCCAACAGCACGCCGCCTTGGTTCATCTCCGCCTCGGCGTTTCGGATCGCTGCCACGAACGCGCGATTACCCATCACGCCCGCCGTCACGCGCAGGGATTCGAGCATCGGCACGCCGTTGCGCGTCAGCGTCGCCAGGGTACGCGCGAACCTTGCCGTACTGCCGCGCCGCATCAAGCCACCCACCACCGGCAGCCGTAGCATCGCCCGGTCGCGCGTTTCCATCGCTCGCTCGTTCTTACCAATCCAGATCGCGGCACCTGCAAGGCAGCCAAGCGCCGCGAGTGCGATTGGCCAGTATCCCACCAGCATCTGCTCGATCAGGACGAGAATGGAAATGAGCAGCGGCGGCGCCACGCCCGCATCGCGGAACAGCGGCAGAATGGCCGGCACCATCACAGTAACGATCACCCCGACAGTGATCGCTGCCGCCACCAGCAGCACCATCGGATAGATCATGGCCGTGACGACCTGGCCGCGGAGGCGGCTCGACTGCTCGAGAAAACCGGCGAGCTCGTCGAGCACCTGGGGCAGCGTGCCGCTCAACTCGCCCGCGCGCACGAGCCGCCAGAAATGCTGCGGAAACGCACCGTCTTGTGCCGCCAGCGCATCCGACAGCGCCGCGCCGCCGATCACCCGTTCGAGCACGGAGCCGATCAATGTGCGGGCCCGCGCGCCGATACGCGGCTGCAACGCCACCACGCGGAGAACTTTATCGATCGGCAGATCCGCCTTGATCAACGTGGCAAGCTCGCGCGCCAATACGGCCAGCGTCGCAAGGGGAAGCGCCCGCCCGCCCGTCAACTCGCGGCTCCACCACGGCGTCGCGGTCGGGCTTGGCCCGGTCACCGGGCCCAGATCGAGCGGGAACTTGCCGCTGCGGGTGATGGCGTCGAGCGCGGCCTCGCGACTGTCGGCTTCCAGCTCGCCTTGCTCGAGCCGTCCCGCGCTGTCGTAGGCCTTGAACCTGAAGTGGGGCATCAGCCGAGCCGCGTCACGCGTAGCAGTTCCTCGAACGTCGTCTCTCCCGCCAGCACCTTGGAGAGGCCGTCCTGGTACAGAGTTGCCATGCCCTCCGCCATCGCGGCTTCCGCGATCGCGTGGTCGGAGCCGCGCGCGTGGATGATGTCGCGCACACCCTGCGTAACCGGCATCAACTCGCCGATCACCGAACGGCTGTCGTAGCCGGTGTTGCGGCACGCGGGACAGCCGACTTTCGCACGCAAGCGGGCGGTGCGTACTGTCGCGGCCAATCGTGCCGGACTCGATTCCGCATACAGCCGTTCGAGCAGCGCGGGCGACGCCGTATCCGGTTTCGCGCACGCCGGGCACAGGCGGCGCACCAATCGTTGCGCGAGAACGCCCGTGATACTCGACGCCAACAGATAGCTCTCGACGCCCATGTCGAGCAGCCGCGTGATGGTCGCCGCCGCGCTGTTGGTATGCACCGTCGACAGCACGAGATGGCCGGTCAGCGACGCCTGGATCGCGATATGCGCCGTCTCCAGATCGCGGATTTCGCCGATCATGATGACGTCGGGGTCCTGGCGCAGGATCGAGCGTAGTGCGGTCGCGAACGTCAGCCCGATGCGCGGCTGGACCTGGATCTGGTTGATGTCGGGAAGCTGGTACTCGATCGGATCCTCGACCGTGAAGATCTTGCACGCTTCGCGGTCGAGTGAGCCGAGCGCGGTGTACAGCGTCGTCGTCTTGCCGCTGCCGGTCGGGCCGGTGACGAGAATGATCCCGTGCGGCTGGGCGAGCAGGCCACCGATCCCGTTGAGCAGCGAGGGATCGAACCCGAGCCCCGGAAAATCGTGTCGCACCGTGCTGCGATCGAGAATGCGCAGCACGCAGCTTTCCCCGCACATCGTCGGCATCGTCGACACGCGCAGGTCGATCTCGCGTCCGCGCACGACGGACTTGATGCGCCCGTCCATTGGCAGCCGCCGTTCCGCGATGTCGAGCTTCGCCAGGATTTTCACACGTGACGTAACGCCCGGCGCGAGACCGAGCGCCAGCGTGTCGACCGTATGCAGCACGCCGTCGATCCGGTGGCGCACGCGCAGGCAATCGACGCGCGGCTCCAGATGGATGTCGGACGCCCGTGCCTCGACCGCGCGCACGATCAGATCCTGCACGAGGCGAATGATGGGCGCTTCGCTCGCCAGATCCTGCAGGCGGCGGACATCCTCGCCGCCGGCAACTGGGAGCGAAGGCTCGGCCGGTTCGCTTGCGATTGGTTTCGCACCACCGGCCCCATACAGCCGCTCCAGCGCGTGATCGATGTCGGCGGCTGTCGCCAAGCGGCGCTCGAGCGGCTTTTCGATCAGAAACGCAAGCGCGTCGGTCGCGGTTGTATCGAAGGGATTGGCCAGCGCGACGACCAGCCGGTCGGGACGCATCTCCAGCGGCAGGATGCGATGGGTCTTGAGGAATGCCAGCTCGATCTGGCTGTCGACGACCGGGATTGCTGGAAACGCAGCCGCCGTGACGAGCGGCAGCGACAAGAGATCGGCCAACGCCGCCGTCAGCCGGTCCTCGGGCACCAGGCCAAGCCGCGTCAGCACCAGATCGAACCGCTCACCCGATTGCAGTTGCGCACGCTCGGCGCGCTTCAGCGAGATTTCGTCCAGCAGGCCGTTCTTGACCAGCAGGGCGCCAAGCGCCGCCGCGAATTCACGGCCGCCGGGATCGCCTGTGAGACGATCTGCCATTCCCGGTTGTATTGTTGATTTAAACATAACCCACGACATCAAGACTTCGCGCAACTAGGATATATCAGATTTATGCATCGTCAGGTATAGTCGCGCCAGGTATTTCAGTGGAAGCGTGAATTCCGGCGGGCAAGCGTCCGGGTAATGGAAAACACCAGAAATTCATGAACGTCGCGGGTTGTAGCGTGAGTACAATACCTATCCCCTTGGCTCAGGTCGTCCTCTGAACTGACCCGTACCATCTACAACGCCTCGTCTCGTCGACCAGCATCCGCATCGTCCGCGGCGGGTGCGTGACGAGCTGCTCGAACACCCGCGCGGCGATCCGGCCGATGCCTTTGG
>CAMDPA010000125.1 GCA_945903565.1 Devosia equisanguinis
GCTTCTGGCCGTCCAGGGCTTGCGGCAGGCGCTCGAGCAGCGGGGCGTTCCGCTGGTCGCGGTATCCCCGATTGTGGGCGGCAAGGCCGTCAAGGGCCCCGCGGCGAAGATGATGTCGGAACTCGGCGTCGAGGCGACGGCGCTCGGGATCGCACGGCACTATCGCGGCCTGATCGACGGCCTGGTGATCGACGAGGCCGACCGCGCGTTGGCCGATCCAATCGCCGCGTTGGGTATGGCCGTTCACGTCACCGATACGATCATGCGCAACGGCCCGACTCGCCGCCGGCTAGGCGAGGAGACCCTGACCTTCGCGGACCAGCTTGCCCTTTCCCGGCGCTGACCCTGCGACGCCGCGCGCGTTGGCCTGAGCCGGCGATGCGCCGATAGTGCGATCTGACGGTTTCGCCTTCCCACGTCTGCGAGTCACTCCCATGCTTGATACTACTCCCGCGGACTTCATCGAAGCCTTCGAGGCGATGGCCACCCGCCACGAGACGCCGGCCGGTGACGGCGTGATGGTGTGGCGCTGCTGGGGCTCGCAAACCAATGCCGGGGCACTGCCGCTGGTGCTGCTGCACGGAGGTTCGGGCTCGTGGCGGCACTGGATCCGGAACATCGAGGCGTTCGCGGTCGACCGGCCCGTTTGGGCGCCCGATCTGCCCGGCTTCGGCGAATCGGCGGCGCCGGGTTCCCCGCCACACTTCTCGACCGTTGCCAGTACGGTCGCCGCCGGCCTGCGCACCCTGCTTCCGCAAGATCAGCGCTTCGACCTGGCCGGCTTCTCGTTCGGCTCGCACGCCTCGCAGTATCTGGCGGCTGAAATGGGCGCGCAGGTCCGTACGGTTGTGCTCGTGACCGGCCATATGCTGGGGCCGATGCTGGCCCAGCCGAACAGTTTTCTGGAGCGCTGGCGCGACGTCAACGATCCCGCAGAACGCGAGCGCATCTTGAAGAGCAACCTGGGTGCGCTGATGCTGGCCCACGAATCCAGCATGGACGCCCTGGCGCTGCACATCTACGCCGATGACGTGACCCGCGCGCGCATCCGTCCGGCGAAATTCATCAACGACCGCGATTTCACGATGATCGAGCGGCTGCCGTGCCGCGTGGCCGGCATCGCGGGCGCGCTCGATCCGCTCGGTATTCCCTCCCCCGCCGCGCAAGGCGAGGTGCTGCTGCGGGTCCGGCCGGACGCGCGTTTCCGGCTGATCGACAACGCGGGGCACTGGGTCGCATACGAGGCCGCGGACCAGTTCAACGCGGTGCTACGCGAGATCCTGGCGGATTAACCTCGAAACCCCGGCTTGCCAGGGCGCAAGAACGTTTCTATACGGGTGGCGCGCGCGCCCTTCGTCTATCGGTTAGGACGACAGCCTTTCACGTTGTAAAGACGGGTTCGATTCCCGTAGGGCGCGCCAATTCATCGAGTCGAGGTTCCATGAGCGCCCGCCCAGCTCCCGAGCCGCGTTCGGCCTACCCCCATTTTCAGACGATCACCACGCGCTGGATGGACAACGACGTCTACCAGCACGTCAATAACGTCGTGTACTATTCGTATTTCGATACCGTCGTGAACCAGTACCTGATCGAACAGGGCGCGCTCGACATCGAGAAGAGCCCGGTCGTGGGTCTCGTGGTCGAGACGCAGTGCCACTACTTCAGCCCGATCGCGTTTCCCTCGCTGGTTCACGCTGGCCTGCGTGTGGCAAGCCTGGGTAACTCGAGTGTGCGTTACGAAGTTGGCCTGTTCCGCGACGATGCGCCGGTGGCTGCCGCGAAAGGTCATTTCGTGCACGTCTACGTCGACCGCGTGAGCAACAAGCCGGTGCCGCTGCCCGGCAAGCTTCGCGGCGCGTTGACGCCTTTGCTCGTGCGGCAGGAGGGCTGAGGCCCATGCGCGAGACCACGGGCGACATCCTCGTCGCCGTCGACGGCGGCATGGCCACGGTCATGCTCAATCGTCCCGCCCAGCGCAATGCGATGACACTGGCGATGTGGCGCGAGGTCGGCGCCCGCTTCCAGGAACTCGGCAGCGACAAGACTGTGCGCGCCATCATCTTGACCGGCGCCGGGAACAGTTTCAGTGTCGGTGCCGACGTTTCGGAGTTCGACAAGGTGCGCGCGACAGCCGCCGCCGCCACAGAATACGAGATCGCCGTCGATGCCTGCGCCGATGCGATCGAAGCCGCGCCGAAGCCTACGTTCGCGGCTATTTCGGGGTACTGCCTCGGTGGCGGCTGCCATCTGGCGCTGGCCTGCGACTTCCGGATCGCGGGCCCTGACGCGGCGATCGGCATACCCGCCGCGAAGTTGTCGATCGTCTACGGCGTCCGCAGCACCCAACGGCTGCTCGCGCTGGTCGGCATCGTCGAGGCCAAGCGCCTGCTTTACACCGCGGCGCGTTACGATGCTGCTACCGCGCTCGCCATCGGTCTCCTCGACCGGGTTGGCGATAATCCCGTGTTGACCGCCGCCGGAATGGCGCGAGACATGATCGCCAACGCACCGCTGTCGATCGCCGGCGCGAAGACGATCCTCAACGGGCTGGCGATGGGGCCGGGCGCGCTCGACGCCAAAGTTGCGCAACGGGCTATCGACATTGCCGCCGACAGCGCCGACTATCTCGAGGGCCGCCGCGCGTTCGCGCAGAAGCGGCAACCGCACTTTCGCGGCGAGTAGATAAAGGCATTGCGTTCGATGAAGCCTGCGCCGTTCGACTATGTCCTGGCCGACAGCATCGACAGTGCATTGAGCGCGCTTTCGGCAGCGGGTGGTGGGGGGAAACTGCTCGCCGGCGGGCAGAGCCTCATGCCGATGCTGAACTTCCGGCTGGCCCGGCCCAGCGTGCTGATCGACATTTCGCGCATTCCGGATTTGGCCTACATCCGTGAGGAACCGAATGCGCTGCGCATCGGCGCGCTCACCCGGCACTACCAACTTGAAACGTCGCCGGTGATCAAGAGTCACCTGCCCGTGCTGAGCGAAGCTATGAACCACGTGGCCCATCTCGCCATCCGCAATCGCGGCACCATCGGCGGCAGCCTATCCCACGCCGATCCCGCCGCCGAGTTGCCGATGATGACCATGCTGCTCGATGCGAAACTCCACATACGATCGCAGCGCGGCACACGCATCTCGAGCGCGGTGGAATTCTTCCAGAGCGCGCTGACAACTTCACTTGCCCCTGATGAGATGCTGACCGAGATCGAGTTGCCGAAACTCGCTGCACATACCGGCTGGGGCTTCGAGGAAGTCGCGCGCCGCGACGGCGATTTCGCATTGGCCGCTGTCGCTGCAACTTTGACGATGGCGCAAGGCCGAGTCGCGCAGGCGCGCATTGCAATGATGGGCGTCGGGGAAACGCCGTTGCGTGCAACGGCGGCCGAGGCGCTGTTGAGCGGCGCCTCGCTCGATGCACGAACTGTTGGCTTGGTGGTCGATGCCGTGCGCGCCGCCATACAACCCAACACAGACCTGCACGCCTCGTCCGACTATCGCCGCCACCTCGCCGGCGTGTTGGCGGAACGTGTCATCCAAGCTGCGTGGGCACGCGCGACAGGTGGCCAGGCATGACGGCAACCCTACGGGTCAAGCTCACCGTCAACGGCGTCGCGCACGAAGCCGCCGTCGAACCGCGCCTGCTGCTCAGTGATTTCCTGCGCCACACGCTCGGCCTCACCGGCACGCATGTCGGCTGCGAGCATGGTGTCTGCGGCGCCTGCACGATCATCGTCGACGGCGACAGCATGCGGGCGTGTCTCATGCTGGCGGTGCAGGCCGACGGCCGCGCAATCGAAACCGTCGAGGGGCTCGGCACCATTGGCAAACTGAGCCCGCTGCAGGAAGCGTTTCGCGAACACCACGCGCTGCAGTGCGGTTTCTGCACGCCGGGCATGCTGATGACGGCAACGGACCTGCTGCGCAAGTATCCGCTCGCGAGCGATAACGAGATCCGCAGGGGCCTATCCGGCAACCTGTGCCGCTGCACGGGCTACGAGAACATCGTCAACGCCGTGCGCGCGGTTGCGGCCAAGCGGAGCGCAGCTACATGAACTCGTCGATGAAGATGCATGTCCTCTCCGGTGGCCGTCTCAGGATGCGCAAGAGCACGTTCCTGCCCGAGGCCGAGCGCACGGAGACGATCGAATTGCCGGTTGCTGCGATCCTGCTGCGCCACAGCCAAGGCAACGTTCTGTTCGACACCGGCTGTCATCCCGACATCGCCGCGAAGCCTCAAGAGCGCTGGGGCGAGCTGGCCAAGTACCTCACGCCGGTCATGCCGACGGGTGACAACGTGCTGACCGGTCTTGCCGGGCTCGGCCTCGCGCCCGGCGATATCGACGTCGTCGTGTGCTCGCACTTGCATACCGACCACTGCGGCTGCAACGCGTTCTTCGACAAGGCCACCGTGATCGCACATCGGCTCGAGATCGAAGCCGCGCGCGCGGCGACGAATGTGCTCGGCGGCTATGTCAACGCGGACTGGGACAGCGGTCAGAAATTCGACGCCATCGACGCCCAGCGCGATGTGTTCGACGACGGCCGGCTCGTGTTGCTGCATTTGCCCGGACACACCCCCGGAATGCTCGGGGCTCTCGTGGCGCTGGACCGTACCGGCTCGTTCCTGCTCGCGTCGGATACGATCACGCTGCGCGAAGCGTTCGACCGCGAGATCGTGCCGAAGAACACGTGGAATGGGGAGGCTCTGCTCAAGTCCTATGCCGAGGCGCGCCGCATTGAGGCGTCCGGCGCGACTGTCATTTGCGGCCACGACGCCGCACAATGGTCGACGCTGCGCAAGGGCGGGGACGCCTATGACTGAACGCGATGCGCGCACAGCGAGCCTCATCCATTCAAGGCCCGGCCACATCGGCGAGCGCGTGAAGCGCACCGAAGACCCTCGCCTGCTCACTGGGCGCGGCCGTTTCGTCGACGACATCACGTTGCCGGGCATGTTGCACGTCGCATTTCGCCGGAGTGATCAGGCCCACGCCGCGATCAACAGCATCGACGTTGCGGAAGCGCGCGCGCACACGGGTGTGATCGCGGTGCTGACGGCCCCTGACCTCGACGGCCTGGTGCGGCTGCAAGCGACCTCACGCATGAAGGGCTACTACGCGACACCGTTCGAGCCCTTGGCGCGCGGCAAGGTGCGCTATGTCGGCGAGCCCATCGTGGCCGTGATCGCGACCTCGCGTTACATCGCGGAAGATGCTGCCGAGTTGATCTCGATCGACCTGGAACCGCTGCCGACCGCGAACGCTCCTGAGGCTGCATGCGCGCCCGATGCCCCGCTGCTGCACGACGCCGCCGGTACGAACGTGATCGTCTCGCGGGAGTTCAAACGCGGCCCCGTCGAGGAACAAATGGCAGCCGCCGCGCTGCGCGTGAGCGGCCGTTTCCGGTTCCACCGCAAGACGCCCGCCGCCATCGAGAACCGCGCTTATCTCGCACAGTATGACACGGGCCGCGACGAGCTTACGCTGCACGCGACGAGTCAGGTGCCCGGCATTGTTCGTACCGCGCTATCGGAAGCGTTGGACATCCCCGGCTCACGCCTGCGCGTGATCGCGCCCGATGTCGGCGGCGGCTTCGGCGGCAAGGGCTCGCTCTACCCGGAAGAGCTGGTCGTGTGCTTCGCTGCGCGCAGTTTGGGCCGCCCGGTCAAGTGGGCAAGCGACCGGCTGGAGGACTTGATCTCGACGAGCCACGGCTTCGATGAGATCGTCGATGCCGAGATCGGCCTCGACGCGCAAGGCCGCGTCGTCGCCATGAGCGCCGACGTGATCGGTGATGTCGGCGCGTACTCGATCTATCCGTGGACGGCGGCGCTGGAGCCGGTGCAAGTCGTCAGCTTCATGCCCGGCCCCTACCGCATCCAGACCTATCGCGGCGCGGTGCGCGGCGTCGTCACCCCGAAGGCGCCGATGGGGCCGTATCGCGGTGTTGGGCGGCCGGTCTCGACGTTCGTCACGGAGCGCTTGTTGGATATGGCCGCGCGCAAGCTCGGCATAGATGCCCGCGAGATCAGGCAACGCAATCTGATCGGCGACGACGAGTTTCCCTACAAGATCGGTTCCGGCATCGTGTGGGACAAATCGAGCTTCACGGGTTGTCTCGACACGGCCTGCGCTGAGATCGGTTACGACGCACTGCGCCAGAAGCAGGCCGCCGCGCGCACGGAAGGCCGCTACTTCGGTATCGGCATCGCTTGCTATGCCGAGCTGACCGGCATCGGCTCGCGCATCTCGGTGGCGCCTGGCATGCCGCTCAACACCGGCACCGAGACGGCGAAGATCGTCATCGATTCCACCGGCAGCGTAACCGCAGCGTTCGGCGTTGCCTCGCACGGCCAGGGGCTGGAGACGACGCTCGCGCAGGTCGTCGCTGACAATCTCGGGGTCCGCATCGAGGACATCCGCATCGTCCATGGCGACAGCGCCGCCGTCGCCAACTCGACCGGCACCTACGCCAGCCGCTCGACCGTTCTTGCCGGCGGCGCGGCGACCCTCGCGGCAGGCGCCGTGCGTGCCAAGGTCTTCAAGGCCGCCGCGCTTTTGTTGGAAACCACCCCCGACAAGCTCGAAGCCGCCGATGGCATCATCCGCGAGCCCGGCACCAACCGCTCAATGACGTTCAAGGAGCTGGCCCGCGCGGTTTACCTTGAAATGGGCCGCCTGCCGCCCGAAGCCCGCGAGGAGCTGGAGGCAACGTCGTCGTATGATCCCTTCCTGGGCACCACGTCTGCTGCCACACACATCACCACAGTCGAAATCGACCCTTTCACCCACGTGGTGCGCCTCGGCCACTACGTCGTCGCCGAGGATTGCGGACGTCTAATCAACCCGATGATCGTCGACGGCCAGGTGCACGGGGGCGTCGCACAGGGCATCGGCGCGGCCCTTTACGAGGAAGTCATCTACAACCAGGACGGCCAGATCCTCACCGCCAGCCTGGTCGATTACGTGGTGCCGGCGGCGAGCGAAATCCCGCATATCCAGGTCTTTCACCTGGAAACCCCCGCGCCCACGCTGGGCGGCTTTCGCGGCATGGGCGAAGGCGGTACGATCGGGGCACCCGCTGCCATTGCAAACGCCATCTCCGATGCGCTATCGCCTCTCGGTATCGAAATCCACGAGCTGCCGGTCACGCCCGAGCGGCTCTATCGCCTGATCGAAGCCGCGATAGCCCAGCAATAACAATACCTTTAGGAGGAGCACCGTGGATCTTGGTCTTACAGGGAAGGTCGCGCTCGTCACCGGCGGCGCCCGCGATGTCGGGCGTGAGATAGCGCTGTCGCTGGCCGCCGAAGGCGCGGCGGTCGCGGTGAACTACAATAGCTCCGCGGCCGGCGCCGAACAGGTCGCCGCCGAAATCAAAGCCAAGGGCGGCCGGGCGATCGCGGTCAAGGCCGACATCTCGGATTTCGGGGCCGTAAAGCGCATGGTTGAAGAGACGGCCAACACGTTGGGCGGTCTCAATATTCTCGTCAACAACGCCGGCCTCGTGATCCGCAAACGCTTTTTGGATACAAGCCAGGATGAGTGGCGACGGCAGCTCGCCGTCTGCCTCGACGGCACGATCCATTGCTGTCACGCGGCAGGTCCGCTGCTCGAGGCGGGCAAGAACGGTCGCATCATCAGTCTGATGGGCGATAGCTCCCGCGTCGGCGAGTCGGGCCTCGCCATTGCTGCTGCTGGCCGCGCCGGCGTGATCGCGCTGATGAAGTCGCTCGCCAAGGAGATGGGCCGCAGCGGCACGACGGCAAACTCGGTATCGCTTGGGCTTGTAGAGACCGCGCACGACCGCGATTGGGTCGAAGCCAACCGCGAGAAACTTGTGCGGCTTTATCCGTTGCGCCGTCTCGGTCAGGCCGGCGACGTCGCGCCGATGGTGACGTTGCTGGCTTCGGACGCGGGCGGCTGGATCACCGGCCAGACGATCAGCATCAGCGGCGGCTTCAGCATGGTTTGATGCGGGAAGCGGGAGAAGGCAGGTTCGCAGTGTCACATGCGGCACGCAGCAAGGTTTCCGCCACCGCGATGATTGCGCGAAAACTGCGCATTGCGCTGGTTGCCTTGGCGCTGTTGGTGATCCAACCGGCGGGGCCTGCTGTTGGCCAGCCTCCCGATACCATCCTGATTAACGGCAAATTCCTCACGCTGGATGAGCGTTCGACGGTCGCGCAGGCGCTCGCGGTAAGCGGCGACACCATCACTGCAACTGGCACATCAGCCGATATCGAGAAGCTGGCCGGACCACGAACCCGGCGTGTCGACCTTGACGGCCGAACGGTCATTCCGGGGCTGATCGATTCCCATATTCACGCCATTCGCGCGGGGCTGAAATTCTCGACCGAAGTGAGCTGGATTGGCACGGCGACGATCCCCGAAGCGATGGACCGCATCCGCGCCGCCGCGCTCTACGCCAAGCCGGGCGCATGGCTTGTCGTAGGTGGTGGCTGGACACCAACGCAGTTCGCCGAGCGGCGGCGGCCAACCCAGTCGGAGATCATCGCAGCCGCGCCACAGCACGCTATTTATGTGCAACTTTTCTATCGTGCCGCTTTGTTGTCGCCCAACGGCATGAAGCAACTCGCCATCGACGGTGACGCCAGTCTGCCGCCAAATGCGAAACTGGAGCGCGGCGAGGATGGCCAGCCCAACGGTTGGATCAGCGGCGACACGGCAGCGATCACGGGCCTTTACGCGAAACTGCCGTCGCCGACGCTGGATGAGAGCCTTGACGGCACGCGCCGGTTTTTCCGCGAACTGAACCGCCTTGGCGTCACCGGTGTGATCGATCCGGGCGGCCACAATCTTGCGCCAGAGGAATACGCCGCGCTGCTGCGGCTGTGGCGAGAGGATGGGCTAACCGTGCGCGTGGCCTATTCGATCTCGGCGCCGCGCCTGGGCAATGAGCTTGCGGACTATCAGTTGCTCACCCGCTTTTTGCCGATGGGCGTCGGCAACGCGATGCTGCGGTTCAACGGCATCGGCGAGCGCGTCACATGGGGCCTCTATAACAACGATGCGCCAAGCGACGCCCAGAAGGACGAATTCTATCGCGTCGCGCGCTGGGCAGCCGAACAGGGCCTCGCCCTGACAGCGCATTGGAACAACGACCGCTCCGTGCACCACCTGCTCGATATCTTCGAACGCGTCGATCGCGAAACCCCGATCCGCGATTTCCGCTGGTCGGTCGCGCATCTCCACGACGCGTCCGACGCTTCGTTGTCGCGCATGAAAGCACTGGGCGTCGGCTGGCTGATGCAGAACGGCCTGCACTTCGCCGCCGCCAGTTTCATCGCCGGGCGTGGGGATGCGATGACGCGCGCGCCACCGATCAAGTCGGCGCTGCGGCTTGGCGTCCGCATCGGCGGGGGTACGGATGCGCATCGCGTGATGAGCTACAACCCATACGTATCGCTGAAATGGATGACCGACGGGCGCACAGTCGATGGGCTCCCGACGCGTGGAGCAGGGGAGCTCGTGACACGTGAGGAGGCGTTGCGGCTCTACACGTCCGGCAGCGCGTGGTTCGCGTTCGACGAGACCAAGCGCGGCACGCTGGAGCCGGGGCGGCTTGCGGATCTGGCCGTGCTTGAGCGGGATTATCTCACAGTGCCGGACGAGGACTTGCTACGGCTACGCTCACATTTGACTATGGTGGGAGGAACGATCGTCCATGCGGACGGTCCGTTTGCAGGGCTTGCGGGAGGGGCGGGCAAGTAGCTCACCAATCGCTGGCGCGTGCTTTCAGGGCCATCTTGCGGGGTGGCGAATATTGAGCGAACATGCGACCAGCAAGCTACAAGAATGGGGAGAGGGAACGTGGTTGTAACGTTATTGATCCTTCATGGGTTGATCGCCGTCGCATTGCTCGGCGGCATAACCCATCAGGCCATGGCCGCATGCTGGCCGTCCAAGAATGCCGATACGTTCGTGGCCTCGTTCCGGGCCGTTTCGGGCCCGCGCTACACGATGGCGACAATCGTGCTGTTTATGGTCTCGATGCTGCTGGGCGGCATCATCTACACGGCCTACCGGATCGAAGTACGCCCCTTCCTGGAGATGGGGCGACTCAATAAGGTCAATGGCATCTTCGAGTTGAAGGAGCAGTTCGCAGCGATCGGCATGGGCATGTTGCCGGTTTATTGGCTGGTCTGGCGCACACCGCTCGATCCCAAGATGGCCACTGCGCGGGCCGTCGTGACGGGGACGCTGTGCTTCGTCGTCTGGTTCAGCTTCCTGGCCGGGCACATCGTCAACAACACCAGAGGGGTGTTTGGACAATGAGCTACGAACGCGTTTTTCCGATCTTCTCCGCCGCATTCGCCGTGATCTATGTCTTCGCTGTCGAAGCCAACTGGGCGCTGGTCACGTACCACCCTGAGATCAATGCGTGGGACTTGGGCACGACACGATCCAGATCCGGTCCGGCTATGCACTGGTTCGGCTGGCTCGGCACCTCGTTCCTGGGGGCCACCGCGATCAGCGCGGCGGCACTACCTTTGACGAAGACGTGGCAACCCCCACTTTGGATCGGATGGGCCATCCCCCTCGCGATTATGGTTCTTTTCCTGTATCTGTTACGCAGCTTTTTCCTGCGCTGACCCGGACACACGGAGGCATCACCCATGTCACGACGAAACGATTGGTGCGCTGCTGTTGCTGCCGGCCTCGCCGCATTGATGTTGATCTGCGCGCCCATGCCGTTGACTGCCGGCGAGGCCGATTATGAGCCCGACGACACAGAGGAGCACGGCGCCCCGTATTTCGGCGAGGCCAAGGACGTCAAGGGGCTGAAACCACTTCCGGATGTGCGGATTAAAGTGCAGGTCAAGGGCACGATGCGCTTCTTCATCGTGCAGACGGACCATGATGGCCGCTTCCGCCGCAACGGACTGGGGCCGGAGATCAATCCCGCGAACGTCGAGTACACCTGCGAGAAGGGTGGATATAAGACGCTCGGCGTGATGACCCGCCGCATGTCGCGCGACAAGTTCGCGCCCGTGCTGATCGAATGCATGCTGGAAAAGACGTAAGCAACGTTAGTCGCGCTCGCGCGGCTCTCCAATGATCTGCGCGATCTGGGCGAACTGAGCGGGCGTCAACCGCTCGCCGCGCGTTTCGCCGGAAATGCCGAGCCCACCCAGCACAGCCTCGACATCGGGCAACAGTGGCTTCAAGGTTGAGCGCAGCATCTTGCGGCGCTGTCCGAACGCTGCCGCGGTGACTTGGCCAAGCGTCCGCACGTCGCACGCAGGCTCCATATTCAAGCGCGGCACGAAATCGACGACGGCGGAATCGACCTTCGGCGGCGGCGTGAACGCGTCGGGCTTCAGCGTTTGCACGATCCGGACTTCCGCGCGCCACTGAGAGATGACGGACAAGCGTCCGTAAGACTTGGTGCCGGGTTCGGCGACGATCCGTTCCGCCACCTCCTTCTGGAACATCAGCGTCATCCGCTTGAACCAGGGCGGCCACGGGGCGGTTTCGAGCCAGCCAATCAGCAGGCGGGTAGCTACGCCATAAGGCAGGTTTGCGATGATGCGGACCTCGTCCGACTCGCCGACGCGGTCTCTTGCAAACAGCGCCGGCCAGTCGATCGTCAGCGCGTCGTCGGCGTGAACGCTGAGGCGGCCGGGATAGCGCGCCGCGATTTCCGCCAACGCTGGAAGACAGCGGTCGTCCCGCTCGACGGCGATCACGCGCCTCGCCCCTTCGAGCAGCAGCGCGCGGGTCAGGCCACCGGGGCCGGGCCCCACCTCCACGACAGTGACGCCATCAATGGCGCCACCCGAACGCGCGATGCGGCGCGTCAAATTCAAGTCCTGAATGAAGTTCTGGCCCAGGCTCTTCTTTGCGCGCAATTCATGGATGCGGATCACGTCGCGCAGCGGTGGCAGGCCATCGGGGCTCGCCCCAGCCGGTGATAGCGTCGGCGGTGTTGCCAGTGGCTTGTCCCAGGTCATGGTGTGGACGCCGCGGCCTGACGGGAAAGCGCCATTTCGAGCGCCATACGCAAGGCTGCGCGCAGGCTCGCAGGCGAGGCATTGCCGGTGCCGGCGATGTCGAAAGCCGTGCCATGGTCGGGCGATGTGCGCACGAATGGAAGCCCCAGGGTGACGTTCACACCCCGGTCGAACGCCAGCGTCTTGATCGGTATAAGTGCCTGATCGTGATACATTGCGAGCACTGCGTCGTAGCCGGCGCGGGCCTGGGCGTGGAACAGCGTGTCGGCGGAATGGGGACCGGTAACGTTAAAGCCTCCGGCACGCAATTCCGCAATCGCGGGGGCGATGATATCGCGGTCTTCGGTGCCCATCGTCCCGCTTTCGCCGGCGTGCGGATTGAGACCGGCGACCGCGATACGCGGACGTGGGCACGCGAAGTCGGTGGCGAGGGCCGCATGCATGATGCGCACGGTTTCCACGATCCGGGCCACAGTGATCATGGGGGGCACGGCCGCCAATGCGATGTGGATCGTCAGCGGCACCACGCGCAACTCATCGGCGGCGAGCATCATGACGGAC
>CAMDPA010000126.1 GCA_945903565.1 Devosia equisanguinis
CTCCCGCTGTTCCCAGCGGCCGTAAACGTCCAGAAACTTCTCCATTCTCCGGTCCTCGTCACACTTGGCCCGGCTCATCCAATCCCCCCAATGCTGCGCATTGAGAGGATCACGGATTATCGGACATATCGTGTGCTACTGGAACCGGACAACTCGTGTGCTACCGACACCGCCTCATCAAGACGTTTGCACCCGACGAGTGCGCGAACTACTTTCGCCACGCCGGATACGGGTAGCGACCCAGATCAGGTGGAAAATGCTCTAGAGAGATTCCTGCGTCGGCACATGCGCCGGAGCGACCAGAAAGAATGCGCTGCGTCACCCAACATCTTCACGGCACGCCGCGGAAATGCTGGGTTGCGCGCGGAATGAACGCAGATGCAGGAACTCGACAATTGTGGCCGCGCCAACCCAACCTACCGACCTGTTCACCCGCACCTTCGATGGCGGCGACGCCAAGCCGTTCGGCCGCCGCCTGCGCTCGCCCCGTGGCGCGCGCGTGCCGCTCGTTGTCGTCACCGGCTTCCTCGGGGCGGGCAAAACGACGCTGATCCGCAACCTGCTCGCATCGCCCGAAGGCGCCGACACGCTCGTCATCGTCAACGAGTTCGGCGAAATCGGTATCGATGATGCCCTCCTCAAAATCGGCGGCGACGCGACCGTGCTGCTCGGCAACGGCTGCCTCTGCTGCACTTTGCGCTCCGACCTGCAGAAGACCCTCGTCGAAGTCATCGCTGAGCGCGCGCGCGGTGAGCTGCCGCCGTTCCAGCAGATCATCCTGGAAACCAGTGGCCTCGCCGACCCCGTACCGATCCTGCAAACGCTGACCGCCGATCGCGGACTTGCATCCCAGATCCACCTCCAGGCCGTCGTCACGGTGATGGACGCCGTGCTCGCCGCCCGCACCCTTGACGAAGCGCCGGAAGCGCGCCGGCAAGTCGCGGTCGCCGATCGGATCATCCTCACCAAGGTCGACATCGCCGGAGAGGAAGCCGCCCGCGCGCTCGAGGCCGAAATCGCCGCGCTCAATCCGGCCGCCACGATCACCCGCGCCGATAACGGCCATGTCGCGGCCGACGTCATCCTCGCCGATAACGCGGCGCTGAGCGAGCCGATCTATCCTCCGCGCGAGCGCGGCCGCCACGCCGACAACGTCACGAGCTTCGCGCTGCGCTTCGACAAGCCGCTCGATTGGCAGGCAATCGAACAGGCGTTCGAGCTTCTGGCCCGGCTACGCGGCCATGATGTGCTGCGCGCGAAGGGCCTGCTCGACATCAAGGGCTGCAAAGGGCCCGTGGTCGTGCATCAGGTGCAACACCTGACGGCGAAGCCGGTGGAGCTAGAGCAGTGGCCAAGCGGCGAGCGCACCTCCCGGCTCGTGTTCATCACGCGCGACATTGCGCGGGTGGACATCGAGCGGTTGTTCGATATCTCCATTCGCTTGGCCGGCGAGGCGCGGATCGACGCTGCCCCACTCACTGACAACGACACTGCAAACGGAGCCGACTAGCCAATGCACACCACACCCGCCGCTGCCCATCCGATCACCGTCGAGGTCGTCCGCAACGCCGTCGTCGCGTACGCCGACGAAATGGCGATGGCGCTGTGCAAGTCCGCCTACAACATGATGATCTACGAGGTCCGTGATTTCTGCTGCGGACTGATCGATACCCAAGGCCGGATGATCTCGCAGAACCGCGGCGGCCTGCCGATCTTCCTCGCCGATCTCGGCGTCGCCGTGGAGGACGGCATCGCTCGCTACGGCCTCGACGGCTTCGCCCCCGGCGACGTGCTGATCATGAACCACGCAGGCGTGTGCGGGCAGCACCTCAACAACGTCGTGCTCTATGCGCCATGCTTCGTCGACGGCAAGCTGGTCGCATTCGCCGCCTCGCGCGCACACTGGGTCGATATCGGCGGCATGCGCATCGGCTTCGGTTCCTACCTCACGAGCGAGGTATTCGCCGAAGGGCTGCAGATGCGCTCGCTCAAAATCTTCGAAGCGGGCAAGCGCAACGAAACGCTGTGGCAGATTATCCACGACAACACGCGCTTTCCTGAAGCGGCACTCGGCGACATGCGCGCGCAGATCGCCTGCTGCCAGCTCGGCTCGCGCCGTTACGGCGAGCTGATCGGCCGCTATGGCCAGCCCACGGTCGAAGCCGCGATTGCCCGCATCTGGGAGCAGGCCGACGTCAAAGTGCGTAGCATCGTCGAGCGCATTCCGGACGGCACCTATAGCGCCGAAAGCTTCCTGGACAACGACGGCCGCACGCTCGACAAGCCCGTGCGCGTCAAGGTCACCGTCCGCGTCGATGGTTCAACCTTCACCGTCGATTTCACCGACATGAACCCGCAGACACCTGGCCCGCTCAACTCCGGTCTTTCCGGTGGGATCGCGGCCGCCCGCGTTGCGTTCAAGGCGCTGACCTCGCCCGATCTCGACGTCAACGAAGGCTGCTTCCGCGCGCTACAGGTGATCAGCCCCGAAGGCACGCTGGTCAATGCCAAGCCGCCCGCCGCGATCGGCTTGTGGAGCGTCGCGCTGCCGACCGTGATCGATACGATCCTGAAGGCACTGTCGCCCGCGCTGCCCGACGTCGTGCCTGCCGCCCACAAGGGCGACATGGGCGGCTGCTCGTTCTACGGCTACCGCGAGGACGGCTCGCGCTTCCTGCTGATGAACATCTTCGGCGGTGGCTGGGGCGGCCGGCACGGCGAGGACGGCGAGGATGCCAGCGTCTCGGTCTGCCAGGGCGACGTGCGCAACTCGCCCGTTGAATTGCAGGAGATCCGCTATCCCGTGCTGATCGAGGAGCACGCGTTGCGCGAGGACTCCGGCGGCGCGGGCAAATTCCGTGGTGGCCTCGGCGTCCGCATCAGCTATCGCGTGCAGGTGCCGTGCAAGGTCACGATCAACTGCGAGCGTACGACCTGCCCGCCGTGGGGCGTCTCTGGCGGCGGCGAAGGCGCGTCGAACATCGCGGTCATCACACCGAAGTCGGGCCCCGCGCGCATCGTGCTCAAGGGCACCGAGATCCCGTTGCAAGCCGGCGACCTCGTCACCTTCGAAACAGCCGGCGGTGGCGGTTATGGCCGCCCTGCAGACCGTCCACGTGCGGCCCTCGACGGCGACATCCGGCAAGGTTTCGTATCGGCGTCGGAGGCGACGCGGAAATACGGGCGGGCCGGTTGAATAACGCCGGGGTCAGACCCTGCGGGTCTGACCCTGGCTCCGATCCTACTTCTCCAGCGTATAAACCTTCAGCGCAGCGCTGGCCGTCGCGCCGCCGATGATGCACGGCAGCCCAACCTGGACCTGGCCGAGCGCACCGGCCGCGACGCATCCCAAGGCCAGCGCCGTCGTGCCGACCTGGCCCCAGAACGAGACATTGCGCTTGGTCGACGAGCCCTTCTGCCTGAGCTCCCCGATGGCAGCCAGCGCCTGCTTGCGCATCTTCGCGGTCTCGTAGGTCTCCGCCGCTTCGATCACATCGGCCAGGGGCCGCGCCGTCGCCTTGGTCTGATGGATCGCCTCGCGCTTCAGGATCGTCATCAGTTCCAGATCGCGCGTCGCGTTGATGCCAAGCGTCAGCTTGATCATGTTCCCCGCGGTCAGCTTGTCGACGTCCTTCTCGTCGGTGGACCAGCCCAGCGTCGAGATCAGCCGCCGGATCGGCTCGGGCGCGCCCGTTGCATAGTAATAGCCCCACAGCGCATCGATGCCGGCAGGGTTCTCGTCGAGCGGCAACGCCATCAATCCCGGCAACTTGCCGTACATATGCCGTTCGATCAGCACGCGTCGCGCCGGCATCCGCTCGACGAACCGTCCCATCAGCGCCTTCCACTCCGGCAGCCCCGACCACGCGATTGCGCGCACCACGACAATCTGGTCCTCCGGCGGCACCGGGAACATCTCTCCAAGCAGCTTGTCGGCCAGTTGCGGGTTGGCGCCGATCACACCAGCGACGAAGCCGAAATAAATCCCCGCGTTGTCGACCTCGCGGAAGATACCAAGCCGGCTCATCGCCTTCACCGCAGTCGGCAACGGCATGGGATCTGGCGCTGTACGATAGTTCTTGATCCAATGCTGGATGGCTTCCGGTGAGGCGAACACATCCCGCTTGGCCTTCGGGCCGGCAGCCGAAACGGAACCAGCCGCGGTCACAACGGCCAAGGCAAACACCAGGAACGCACGAAGCATGTTGACCTCTCAAGGCTTGCTCCCGGCGAGACACCTCCCGTCAGTTGGCGATTTTGTGGCCACGGCGTCGGTTCGTTACACCCCGCTTGGCGCAACCGGCGAAACGAGGGTAGGTTTGCTGCAACGCTGCGAGGGGGACGCCACGGACATGCGAGCTCATCTGATACTGACAAGCACAGCGCTTGCTGCTGCGTTGATTTGGCCGCTCGCCGTTCACGCTCAGCCAGCCGACGAGTTCTACAAGGGCCGCACGATCACCATCATCACCTCGACCGGCGCGGGCGGCCCCTACGACCTCGCCGCGCGCACACTCGCCCGCCACATGCCCAGGCACATCCCCGGCGCGCCGTCGATGGTGGTCAAGAACATGCCCGGCGGCGGGCACACGCTGGCGACCAACTTCCTCTATAATCAGGCCCCGCGCGACGGCACGACGATCGGGACGATCTCGAATACCATTCCGTTGCATCAGGTGCTCGACGGCAAGGGCGTGCGCTACGACGCGCGCAAGCTCAACTGGCTCGGCACGCTCGGCATCTCCAGCCTGCTCACCGTTGCGTGGAGCACATCGGGCATTCGCACCATCGACGACGTGATGAAGCGCGAGGTGATCACCGGGGCGACCGGCGCTGGCAGCGGCACGTGGCTTTATCCCAACGTGATGAACCAGGTGCTCGGCACGAAATTCAAGATCGTCACCGGCTATACCTCCAGCGCGGAAGTCGACCTGGCGATGCTGCGTGGCGAAGTGACCGCACGCTCCGGCGGCAGCTACATCGGCTACGTCCAGGAGCGGCCGGAGTGGATCCGCGAGAAAAAGATCAACATCCTCGTCCAGACCGGCGCCGTGCGCGAGAAGGACCTGCCGGACGTGCCGCTGATGCACGAGCTCGCAAAAACCGACGACCAGCGCGCGCTGCTCAATCTCGTATCGAGCCCGGTTAAAATCGGCCGCCCGTATCTGGCACCTCCCGACGTTCCCGCCGAGCGCGTCGCCCTGATGCGGCGCGCGTTCGATGCTTTGATGAAGGACGAGGCCTTCCTGGCCGACGCCAAAGGCCTGCAGCTCGACATCAACCCGCAAACCGGCGCGCAAGTCGCCGCCATCGTCGACGAAACCGTGAACGCCTCGCCTGCGCTACTTGCCCGCGCGAAGGTGCTGGTTGCCACCGAAGGGAGCCCTGCCGATGGCGCAAAGAAATAGCGGCCTTGGCGTGCTGGCGCCGGGTGCACTCGCGATCGTTCTGACCAGCGGCTTCGCCAATGCCCAGACCGAGCCCCCGTTCTTCCAAGGCAAAACGATCGATCTCATCATCTCGACCGAGGCCGGCATTGCCTTCGACGTGACGGCACGGCTCGTCGGCCGTCACATCGGCCGTCACATTCCCGGCGCGCCGTCGATCGTCGCGCGCAACATGCCGGGCGCGGGGCACATCCGCGCCGCCAACTACATCTACAATCAGGCGCCCAAGGACGGGACGACCATCGGCACACTGTTGCCGGTGTTCGTGACCTCGCAAGTGATAGACCGCAGTGATGCGATCCAATTCGACGCCGCGAAGTTCAACTGGATCGGCTCTTCCGCGTGGGCGACCTCCACCACCTATGTCATGGCCTCGACCGGCGTCGCCTCGATCGAGGATGCAAAAAATCGGCAAGTCCTGATGGGTGGCACCGGCGCGGGTGCCTACTCGACGCTGTTTCCCGTCATCATGAACAACCTGCTCGGCACGAAATTCAAGGTGATCGCAGGCTATAAGGGCACCGCGGAAATGAACATTGCGATGGAGCGCGGCGAGGTCGAAGGCCGCGCTGGCGTGCCGCTGCCCTCGATCAAACTCGAACGCCCGGAGTGGCTGGCGCAGAAAAAGATCAACATCATCGTGCAGGTCGGCCTCGAGCGCGATCCGGAGTTGCAGCACGTGCCGTTGCTGATCGACTTCGCGGGCAACGACGAGCAACGCGGGATCATCAAGCTGTTTTCGAGCGACGCCGCCCTAGGCCGGCCCTTCATCGCACCGCCAGGGCTGCCTCCCGACCGCGTCGCCATGCTGCGCAACGCGCTGGCGGCGACCATGAAGGACCCCGCCTATCTTAAGGAGGCCAAGGACATCGGCGCCGAAGTGGTGCCCGTTACAGGCGAAAAACTGCAGGCGCTCGTCGACGAGATCGTCGCCACGCCAGCCGCCATCGTCGCCAAGGCCAAAGCCGCAACCGAGCGCGGCGATTCGGTGACTTCAGGTGCCGGGGGCACGAAGAAATAGTATCGAGCGGATCGGCCACAGGCGAAGGCTGGCTCGAGCACGTGCACGACCCAGCAATCACGACGGGGCGTAAAATGCCGGGTCGCACTACGCTTGACCCAGCCTACGCGGGATCAATCAGCCTACGTCCGTATGACCTTACATGTGCAGGAGCAATGACAATGGCAGCACGACAGACCGCGGACACCCGCAAGCTCGATTTCGAGCGCTTCTCGATGCGCACGTTCATGGCGCGGCTGCAGGAACTCGGCGAGGTGGATACTTACGACGCTCCGATCCACCTGCGTGATCTGAGCGCGCTCATCGAGGCCACGCCACGCGCCAAGATGTTCCGCAACGTCGGGCCTGACCGTTTCGAGATGGTGTCGAACATCATCGGCAACCGGCGCAGACTTGCCGCCGCATTCGGCGTCGGCGAGCGGGAATTGACGCAGGAATACATGCGCCGCCAGGGTAAGGCGCAGCCTATCGTGGAGGTGTCATCGAGCGATGCGCCCGTGCATCAGGAAATCGTCACCGGCGACGATATCGACCTGGCGCGGATGCCGTTCCATCTCCAGCACGAGCTCGACGGCGGCCCCTACATTTCCTCCGCACTGGATTATTCCGTCGATCCCGAAACGGGTCGCACCAACGTCGGCTGCCGCCGCCTCATGTTGCGCAGCAAAACCACGATGCGCTCGAACCTCACCGCCCCGTCGGACCTGCGGCGCATCTATGTCGCCTCCGTTGCGCGCAAACAGAAGTTGCCGGTCAGCTTCGCGATCGGCTCGCATCCCATCGACTTCTGCGTCGCGGGTGTGAAGGTGCCGGGCGACGAGTTCGGCCTCGTCGCCACCATGCGCGGCGAGCCCTTCCCGATGGTGCGCGGCGTGACCAACGGCATCCTCGCCCCGGCCGACGCTGAGTGCATCGTCGAAGGCTATTTCGACGAGCAGGGCTATCGCGAGTTCGACGGCCCCTATGGCGAGTTCATGGGCTACTATGGCCCCGTCCACATCGATCCGATCTTCCACGTCACGGCCATCACGCGGCGCAAGAATCCGCTGTATCAGACCATCCTGCATTCGGGGCGCTTCCTCGCCAACACCGATCACGGCAACATGGCGGCGCTGACCGGCGAAGTCCGCGTCTGGCAGGTGCTGAAGGCCGGCGGCTTCGAGGTCGCCGGTGTGCGCGGCGTGCCCGCTACCAACGGCCGCCAGCACATGCGCGTATCCCTGAAACGCACGACGCCGGGGCAGGCGCGCCTCGCGATCGCGGCGCTGTTCTCGATTCCCTTCATCAAGCATGTGTTCGTGGTCGACGAGGACATCGACGTCGAGAACGACGCGCAGATGGAATGGGCGATGTCGACGCGCTTCCGCGCCGACAAGGACTACATCGCGCAAGGCGGCTTCCCGCCAATGTACATGGACATCCTCGGCATCCGCGACGGCGACATGGCGAAGGCGGGCTTCGACTGCACGCTGCCGTTCGATCTGCCCAAGACGCTCGAAAGCAAGGTGCCGCATCCGCCCGTGTTCAAGAACGAGCCCGCGCGGTTCCAGACAGTCGAGGCCGCGCTCGAAGCATCGGGACCGATGACGTTCATGCAGCTCATGACCGCACTCGGCAGCCAGGACGGCCGCGAGATCTCGATCGAACTCGGCCGTCTCGGCGACAAGGGGCTGATCGTGCGCAAGGAGCCGTTGGGGGCCTGGGAATTGAAGGCAAGCTGAAATTCAGCTCCCGCCTGCTGCCTCCACCGCGCCGTCGTATTGCGCCAGCGCCCCTTCCTCCAGCTCGGCGGCAAGAATGCGGGCGGGGTCGGCGGGTCCGGGAAGTTGGATCCGGCCCAGGGGCACGCGCTTGAAGCCGAACCGGGCGTAGTAGGGCTCGTCTCCCACCAGCAGAATCAACTTGATGCCGGCCCTGCGCGCATTCTCGATCCCGTCCGCGACCAGACGTTTACCGTAGCCCAGGCCCGCGTAGCGCTCTTCCACCGCCAACGGGCCGAGCAGCAGCACCCCGGTTTTCCCGCCGATCATAACCTCCGTGAAGCGAATCGCCGCGACCAGCTCGCCGCTGACCTCCGCCAGCAGGCAGAACGGCGAGATCGGCGGGGTGCCCTCGCGAACGCGATAGGCGGTGCGCACAAAGCGACCGGGGCCGAACGCGCGCGCGTGCAGACCCGAAACGTCGGGAAGGTCGGCCGGCTCGATCGCGTGAACGGTGATCTCGGGCATCTCGGCTGGCTCCAGAATTCAAGTCCGAGCCGCGCATAACATGCGAGTTCGGGCGGGTCCAGGTTGCCCACTCACCACTCCAGCTCGGTCGCCCGGCCGTCGATAACCTCGGCAAGGCGGCGATGCACCGCGCCCACCGTTCCCGACGGCATGGCATCGCGTGCAAAAAACCCGACCTCGGCGATCTCGCGATTGGGCTCGGGCACCTTCGGCTGACGCCACTGCCGCACCAGGAACAGCGCAACGTGATCGGACGGAAACGACTTGAAGTTGGCGTACAGCGAGAACAGCTCCGGATCGCTTTGCGCAATCACGCCGGCCTCTTCCTCCAATTCGCGACGCACAGCCAGCGAAGCCGTCTCGTTTCGCTCCACACCGCCGCCGGGGAAATGCCAGCCCGGCTTATAGGTCGGGCGGATCAGAAGCACCCGGCCCTGATCGTCGAGCACCAGCGCTTGCGCGCCCATGGTCAGCCCGCGCGTCAGCCGCCAATACCGCTGCAGTGTGCTGGTGATGAGCTTCTGCGTAAGGGGGGGCATGTCGAATCGATCCGTATTGTTGTGAGTACGTGATGCGACGGTCTGATTGTAATGACAAGTCCGGCCCAGCGCGCCCTGCGGCACGATGCATCGATGTGATATGGAGGCAGGATGCAGCTCACGATCGCCCATCTGTCGGACGTTCACCTCGCGCCGTTGCGCGGGCTCAGCCCGATGCACCTCAACATCAAGCGCGCGCTGGGGTTCGCCAACTGGATGATGAAGCGGCGCAAGGTGCATCGTCGCGAAGCCGTCGACGCACTGGTCGCCGATCTCGCCCGGCAAAACGTCGACCACATCATCGTATCCGGCGATCTCGTCAATCTCGGCTTGCCCGGCGAGCACGTGGCCGCGCTCGAATGGCTCGAGCAGCTCGGCCCGCCCGAGCGCGTCAGCGTCGTACCGGGCAACCACGACATCTACTGCACGCTGCGGCGCGATCCCGGCGTCGAGCGCTGGCGTGCCTACATGACGAGCGACGCGGCCGGCGCGCCCCTGGCTGCGCAAGGCGAGCGCGGATTTCCCTACGTGCGATTGCTCGGGAAACTAGCCGTCGTCGGCCTCAACTCCGCAATGCCCACGCGCCCGTTCCAGGCGAACGGCCGGATCGGCGAGCGGCAACTGGGGGCTCTTGCGACAACGCTCGACCGCCTTCGCCAGGACGGCCTGATGCGGCTCGTCGTGGTGCATCATCCCCCATTGGCGGGCCAGGCCGACGCACGCCGGGGCCTGCTCGACGCCGACCGGCTGGAAGCACTGCTGACCACACATGGCGCGGAGCTGGTGGTACACGGCCATAACCACGTCGATATGCATGCCACCCGTACCTGGCCGGGCGGTCGTGTGGACGTGGTCGGCATCGCCTCCGCATCGGTCGCGCGCGCCCACCAGCATGAGTCGCTCGGGCGCTACAATCTCATCCGGCTCAATCCCGCGGATCCGGCCAGCGGTATCGAGATCGTCAGCCGGGGCCTCACATCGCCTGATGGTCCGGTCGCCGAAGTCGGCCGCCGCAATCTCGCCGGTGCTCCCGCCCGTTCGTGATATCGGAATAGCTGGCATGCAGCCGCACCGGCCATAAACCCTTGGCCGGCTTTGTTGGTTTCGTGGCATAAGCAGGCGCCAATAATTCCCACCACCGAGGTCCTTAATGGCCGGTTCAACGAATGTCACGTCTTCGGCGCAGCCCGAAGCGCGCCTGTTTCCGCTGTGGGCGATCGTGCTCGCGGGCGCATGCGTTGCCGGCATTGGCATGGGCCTGCGGCAAGTGATGGGACTCTATTTGAAGCCCGTGACGGAACACCTCGGCATCGGACGCGAGGCGTTCAGTCTTGCGATTGCGCTCGCCAACATAATCTGGGGCGTGGCCGCGCCGTTCGTCGGCGCGATGTCGGACAAGCTCGGCGCTGGCAAGGTGTTGATGGTCGGCGCGCTGTGCACGGCGATTGGCCTGGGCATCATGGTCGTCGCCACATCGGACATACATCTGCTGATCTCGGGCGTGTTTCTCGGTTTCGGCGTGGCCGGCGCCGGCTTGACCGCCATGGTCGGCGCGATCGGCCGCGCGGCGCCCGCCGAGAAGCGCACGCAAGCGATCTCGATGCTCGGCATCGGCAGCGGCATCGGCGTATTCCTGGCGCTGCCCTACGCGCACGTGCTGATCGAAATGTTCGGCTGGCAGTCGAGCCTTACGATCATGGCGTTCACCGCGCTGATGATGTTGCCGCTCGCGCTTGTGGTCGGCGGCAAGCCGGCTGCATCCACCAGCACGGCAAAGCCACAGACGCTGAAGGAAGCCTTGCGGGAAGCCTTCGCGCATCCAAGCTTCATGCTGCTGACCGCCGGCTTCTTCGTGTGCGGCTTTCAAGTGGCGTTCTACGGGCTGCATCTGCCGGCTTACGTCGCCGACAAGGGCTTCAGCAACGATGTCGCCGTGCTGGCGCTTGCCATGGTCGGCGCGGGAAATCTGGTCGGCACGTGGCTCGCAGGGCAGTCGGCCAGCTATTTCCCCAAACAATACACGCTGGCATGCATCTATCTGGGCCGCTGCCTCGTGTTCCTGTGCTTCCTCTACGTGCCGATGACGCCGACGCTCGTCGTTGTCTTGAGCGCCGTGCTCGGTCTGTTGTGGCTCTCGACGGTGCCGTTGACCTCGAGCCTGGTCGCGACGTTCTTCGGCCCGGTGTGGATGACCATGCTGTTCGGCGTCGTGTTCATGTCGCACCAGTTCGGCTCTTTCGCCGGGGTGTGGCTGGCCGGAAAATTCTTCGACGCCACCAAGTCCTACGACCTGATGTGGTGGTGCTCGATCGCGCTCGGCCTGTTCGCCGCCGCCGTGCATTGGCCGATCAGCCAGGAGCCGGTGGCACGATTGCAGACGAAAACTCCAGCGCCCGTCCCGGGGGAATAGTAGGCTTCGTTTGATCAACGGGGCAATCTCGCGTAAACTGTAGCACATGCCCAATTCGGCCCCCAGACGTGTGATCCTCGTGACGCTCGCCCTGCTGCTGGCGAGTGGCGCCTATCTCTATGCCGTGCGCGGATCGGCGCTGTTGATCGACCTTGCGGCCCTGGCCGGCATGATCTGCTTTTGAGCCGTCGAATGCCGTGCCGAGAGGCAGGGCATGTCAGGGAGCCGCCGATGCGCCTTACAGGATTGCGGCTTGCTGCAACGGCAGCGCTGGCCATGGCTTCCACCACAGTTGCAGCCGCGCAGGATCTCAAAACCTATGCGAAGAAGGCGAGCTTCGACGACGTCAAGTTCGACCTGACTAACGCCATCACCAATCGCGGACTGGTGGTCGATTCCAACGGCAACGTCGGCGGCATGCTGGATCGAACGGGCAAGGACGTCGGCTCGACGAAGCCGGTCTACAAGCACTCCGAATACTTCGTGTTCTGCTCGGCGAAGCTATCGCGCGACATGATGGAAGCGGACCCGGCCAACGCTGCTTTCTGCCCGTTCGTGATCTTCGCTTACGAAGCGGTCGCCAAACCCGGTGAAGTAGTGGTCGGCTACCGGCGTTTCCCGGCAAGCGCAAATCCGGCATCGCAGAAGGCGTTCGCGGCCGTGGATGCGCTGCTCGACGGTATCGCCAAAGAAGCCGTGAAGTAGCTCAACCGGCAGCCGCCTTGCGGTCGGCGATGCGCTTGGCGACGGCGTCGGCGATCGCTCCGCGAACCACGTCAAGCGCCACGTTGCCCGACCGCAGCTCCTG
>CAMDPA010000127.1 GCA_945903565.1 Devosia equisanguinis
TAAACGTCCAGAAACTTCTCCATTCTCCGGTCCTCGTCACACTTGGCCCGGCTCATCCAATCCCCCCAATGCTGCGCATTGAGAGAATCACGGATTACCGGACATATCGTGTGCTACTGGAACCGGACAACTCGTGTGCTACCGACAGCGGTTCAGGTTCGGCTTGTCGGGCGCCTGTCTTCAGGGCATCTTGCTGGGCGCACGACGTCGCTGGCCTTGGGCAATCAGGTTGCCCGAAGAACAACCGAGAGGGAAGATATGTTGCGTGCAGTGCTTCAAGCCGGAACTGGTTTCCTCGCAGTGGCCGTGGGCTGCTCAGCTGCTGTCGCGCAAACGTATCCCGACCGCCCCGTCAAGATCATCGTGCCGTATGCGGCGGGCGGCAACACCGATGCGATCTCGCGCTTGATCGGTGCGCGGCTGTCGGAGGTGTTCAACCAGCAGTTCGTGGTCGAGAACCGGTCCGGCGCCAGCGGTGCGATCGCGATGGAAGGCGTGAAGAGCGCGGCGCCCGATGGCTATACGCTGTTGACCTATCCTCTGCCGCAGGCCGCGATCCTGCCGGCGATGATCAAGGTGAAGTACGATCCGATCGCGGATTACGCACCGATCAGCAACATCGGCTTCAACGCGTATATTCTGGCGGTGAACCCCAAGGTGCCCGCCAAGACCGCGAACGAACTCGTGGCCTGGATCAAGTCGCAGGATAAGCCGACCTATGCGTCCGGCGGCCAGGGCAGCCACATGAACCTGAGCATGGTGCTGTTCCTGCAGCGCACAGGTCTAAGCGTCGCGGCGGTTCATCTGCGTGGTGGCGCGGAACCAATGAACAATATCGTGGCCGGCCACATCCCGATGGCGTTCATGAATGCGTCCGATGTGGTGCAGCAGGCGTCGGCGGGAACCGTGCGGGCCCTTGCCGTTACCTCGAAGGAGCGCATGCCTCAGATGCCGGATTTGCCGACGATGACGGAGGCTGGCTTCAAGGATTATGTGGTCACAACCTGGAACGGTCTGGCCGCCCCGGCTGGAACGCCGGCCGCGATTGTCGAGCGGCTTTCGGCCGAAGTGCAGAAAGCCGTCAAGGATCCGAAGTTCAAGGAGCGCCTGTCTGGTCTCGGCGTAACCCCGATCGGCAACGATCCCGCCGAGTTCGCCGCCGAGATCAAGGCCGACGCGAAGCTGTGGGGCGACGTGGTGCGCGCCGCGGGGCTGCAGGAGAAGTAGTGAGAGAGGGAGTGGGGAAGGGGGCTCTAGTCCATTCCCTACTCCCAACTCCCTACTCCCTTCGTCAATCAACCGGAGACACAAATGACCACTCCAGCCAAACTGCGGCATATCGCGATTGCGGTGAAGGACCCGGAGAAGGCGGCGAAGTTCTTCGAGGCGGCGTTCGGGATGACGCGGGCGGGGAGCGCGCAGCGTGGCGTCTATTTGACCGACGGCACGATGAACGTCGCGTTGCTCAACTTCGCCAACGAGCCGACGCCGGGATTCGAGGACCAGCCGGACTACGAAGGCCTGATCCACTTCGGCATGTGGGTCGACGATGTCGATGCCACCGACAAGGCGATCACCGATGCCGGCGGCAGCTACATGACCGGCCGCCACGAGGTCAATCCGAACGTGTTCTATGAAGTGAAGTACAAGACGCCGGAAGGCTTCGTATTCGACGTGACCGCCAACGGCTGGCGCGGCGCGGTGAAGGAAGTAGTGCCGGTCGTGGTGGAAAAGGCGAACGTTGGGTAGGCAGGTATCGTTCTGGTGTCAGACCCAGAGGGTCTGACACCACTCATCGAAGGTATCATTTCCCTCCGATATCGCGCGGATCGTCGAACAGAGCCCACCGGGTCGCTTCGATCCCGGCGAACGTCTTGGTGAAGCGCGCATCGTCCCGGCGTGCCGACGTAACGTTGCGGATATAGATCCGCTCGATGCTGGAGATGTCGCCGCAGCGCTTCGGCATAAACTTCCGGATCGTCCTCGCCGCTGTCACCGATCAGGATGAAGCGACGGCTCGGGTACCGCGCCAGGATCGCCTCGATCTGCGGCGGCTTCGTCTCCCGCCCCGGCTTGATGATGTCGAGCGCGGTGCGGTCCTTGAGACGGATCTGCTTCAGCGCGATTGATGAGACGGGCAGACCGCTTGCGCCGAGAAATTCCAGCAGCGGTTCGGCCAGATGCCATGGGCTCGACGAGACGTAATGGACGGCTGTGCCCTTCGCCGCGAGCCCCCGATAGGCGGCGGACATTCCATCGACGGCCTCGAACGGCTTGTAAAACGTCGCTTCCAACATGCGGCGGCGGTCGAGAACGTGGGTAACCTTCACGGTGTCGTCGATGTCGGAGATGACCGACAGGCCTTTGGGACCGATCAGATGCGCGCTTGTCTCGAATTTGCGCGCATCTGGCACGGCAAGCACGGCACGGATCATCAGACGCCCGCCGTCCGGCATTGCGGCCGAGACGGGAATGCGCACCAGCGTTGCTGCATGACCATTGGCCCCCGTCGGCGGCAGAGTTGCGCGGGCACCGCCGATGTCGACCACGATCGTGCGCCCGCGCTTGTTGTCCCCCAGCAGGAGATTGACCCGGGCGTCGAAGTAAGGCCCGCTCGCCGGGGTTAAGTCGAGGCCGTAGCGCAGTTTCAAGAGTTCGGCGATTGCCGCGCGCCGCAGGTGGCTGTTCTGGGGTACGTAGACACTGGCATGAAGCGGCACCACCCAATGGCGGCCGTCCTCGCTTTGGTGCGCGGCCGCCGGCATCAGCACGACGGTTTCCCCGGCCTTCAGGTTCGAGACGTCGGCGGCGGACAAGGGGAAGGTTCCAAGGACAAGCAGGAAAAGCGCACACAGCGTCGTGCGGGGCAAGCGAGATACGACGTGGCGCATGGCGCGCTCCGGAGCAATCGGTTCATCTCGTGATGTGGGCGCGAATCGTGGGCCTGAGCGCCAAAGTCTTGATGATGGCTACTCAAGGTATTGGCGCAATCGTGCGATCTTGAGTAGGACAAATTGGTTCCAAGCGCCAGCAAGGTTCGCCTCCATGTCCACGTTGCTCATCACGCATTCCTGTTTCGTCGATCACGATACCGGGCCGGGGCATCCCGAGCGTCCCGACCGGATGCGCGCAATCACGCGAGCGCTGGAGCGCAAGGAGTTCAGCGATCTCCTGCGCGAAGAGGCGCCGCTGCGCGACGACGTAGAAGAGCAGATCGAGCTGGCGCATCCGCGTGCGCTGATCGATGCTCTGAAGGAGGCGCGACCATCCGGCAAACAAGCCGTGCGGCTCGATCCGGACACCGTGATGTCGGCGGGATCGTGGGAAGCCGTGATGCGCGCGGTCGGCGCGGGGCTGCGCGGCGTCGATGTCGTCATGGACAAGGCATCCGGCGTGCGCAACGTGTTCTGCCAGGTGCGGCCGCCGGGACATCATGCCGAGGCCGAGCGCCCGATGGGCTTCTGCCTTTTCAACAGCATCGCGATTGCTGCCCTTTATGCGCGCAAGAAGCACGGCGCGGAGCGAGTTGCGGTCATCGATTTCGATGTGCATCACGGCAATGGAACGCAGGATATTTTCTGGTCTGCCAAGGACTTGATATACGCATCCACGCATCAGATGCCGCTTTATCCCGGCACCGGCGAGCTTTCAGAGCGGGGCGCGGGCAACATCTGGAACGCGCCGCTAAGGCCCAACGACGGGGGGGAGCAGTTCCGCGACGCCTTCGAATCGAGGATACTGCCGGCGCTACACAATTTTGGTCCCGATCTCGTGCTGATCTCGGCCGGTTTTGATGCCCACCGCGACGATCCGCTGGCTAATTTGCGCCTTTTAGAGCCAGATTTCGCATGGGCGACGGAAGCGCTTATGAAGGTGGCCGACAGCCACGCGAATGGTCGCCTCGTATCGATGCTCGAGGGCGGCTATGATCTCGATGCGCTCGGGCGCTCGGTCGCCGTGCACGTCACACGACTGATGGGCGCTTGATCCGACAAGTCAGGACAGGATGATGGAAATGAGCACCGCCACCAGGCCCGGCGCACGTCACGCCGACATCAAGGAAATGAGCTTCGAGCGCTCGCTCAAGGAGCTCGAGACGATTGTTGCGCGGCTGGAACGCGGCGACGTGGAACTCGAGGAATCGATCGCGATCTACGAGCGCGGCGAGGCGCTGCGCGAGCATTGCGACCGGCTGCTCAAGCAGGCCGAAGCCAAGGTCGAGAAACTGACGTTCAATGGCGACGGCGCGCCGAAGGGGACCGAGCCGCTCGATCCGGCGGCGGAGTGATTGCGGCTGTCGTTGCACGGGATGACGATCCAACAGCAACAATGTGTCGCGCACGTGTGAGCCATGCCGCAATCCCCGACAGCCGCAATCCCCGCAGTTGCACGAAGGTCCGAGTTGGGCGAAGATTAGAGGGCTAAGGGTCCAAAGTAGCTGGGCGTAGCCGGTTTAGGTCTTGCGGCCAGCTTGCGTGCATCGCAACCTCGGCTTTTGACTGTGCCGCACAAAACTATATATCCGTACGGGAGGATCGTCGAATGAAGCTTCACGCATCGCGCATGGCGTTGGCGGCTATGGCAGCGCTTGCTGCAAGTGCAGGCGCAGCAACCGCACAAGACATCAAGGTCGGTGTACTGCCTCCGTTCACGGGCCCGTTCGCTTCGATCGGGCAAGTGATCAAGGTTGCGCTCGACATGCGGGCGGCCGAGATCAACGCTGCCGGCGGCATTCTCGGCCGTAAGGTCGTGCTCGTGTATGAAGACGGCGAGAGCAACCCCGCTACCGCCACGCAGCGCGCCGAGAAGCTGTTCCAGGTCGACAAGGTCGACTTCCTGACCGGCACTGTTCATTCCGGCGTGACGCTCGCCGTCGGCCAGGTCGCGGAACGCAACCAGCGCCTGCTCGCCACGACCGTCTCGTTCTCCAATGCGATTACCGGCGACCGCTGCTCGCCCAACGTGTTCCGCGTGAACCCGTCGGCTGGCATGCAGGCCTCCGCGCTTGCGCTGTGGGCGGCGGACTTCAAGAAGGGCGCCAAGATCTACTACCTCGGGCCCGACTACGAGATGGGGCGCTCCACCATCGCGGAGTTCAAGAAGGAAGCCGAATTGCTGGGCGCCGTCACGGCCGGCGAGGTCTACGCGCCGCTCGGCGCCAAGGACTACTCGCAGTTCTTCGGCCAAATGCGCGCCGCACGTCCCGACGTGCTCTACATGTCGACGGGCGGTACCGACAGCGTGCGTCTTATTTCGCAGCTCAAGGAATACGGGCTTACCAACATCAAGCTGATCGGCAATTCGGCTGCCGTGACGTCGGACAACCTGGATGCCATGGGTACTGCCGCGGAAGGCTTCGTCACGCCGGGCAACTACTCGGTTTTGATCGACACGCCCGCCAACAAGGCGTTCGCGGAGAAGTTCAAGGCAGCGGCCAAGATCGATCCGAACCTTTATGCGGCCGACACCTATACCGTGCTCGACTTCTACAAGGCCGCAGCCGAGAAGGCCGGCTCGCTCGACGCGGACAAACTGCGCGTGGCGATGCGCGGACTTTCGTGGGAAGGCGTCGTCGGCAAGAAGACGATGCGCGCCGGCGATCACCAGGCGATCCAAGACATGTTCGCGCTGGAGCTCAAGGGCAAGACCTATCACCCGCTCGCAAAAGTGGATGGCGAGAAGGCGGTTGGTCCGGATCTGTGCACGAAGTGGTAGGGCGCTTGTAGGGTGCAATAGCGAAAGCGTATTGCACCGTTCCACGCGCAATCGGTGCAATACGCGCTGTCTTGGCGGAGCCAAGCTTCGCTAGGACGCTATTTCACCCTACGATACCCTTTAACGGTGGGTTCTGGCCAAGTGCTCGATTACGCGCAGTTCGTGCTCGCGCCGCAGATGCTGAACGGGTTGGCGTTCGGCATCGCCATCGTACTGATGGCGCTTGGCCTCACGATCATCTTCGGTCTGCTCGACGTCATCAATATGAGCCATGGCGAGTTTTTCGCCGTGGGTGCATATGCGGGCTTCGCGCTGCTTGGCGCGGGCGTGAATTTCTGGATCGCGGTGGCGCTGGTGCCGCTGATGATGTTGCCGCTCGGCATTCTCGCAGAGCGCGTCCTGATCCGGCAGGTGTTCGATTCGGCGGACCGGCATACGTTGACGTTGCTGCTGACGCTCGGGCTGTCGATGATCCTGTACGACAGTCTCAAGCTGATCTTCGGGCCCAATCCGGTCCGGCCGGAGACGCCGATCGCGGGCGGGGTCGAAATACTCGGTGTGTTCCTGCCGGCCTATCGGATGTTCCTGATTTTTCTCGGTGGCGGGATCATCGCGGCGGTGTGGGCGATTATCTACAAAACGAGTCTGGGCGCGATGATCCGTGCGGCGGCGTTCGATCGAAACATGGCATCGTCGCTGGGCGTGCCTGTGAGCACGGTTTACGCGGTCACCTTTGCCTTTGGTACCGCGTTGGCGGGGCTGGCGGGCATTCTGCTGGCGCCGATCTTCTCTGTGTTCCCGACGATGGGGCACGACTTCATCGTGCTGGCGTTCACGGTAGTGATCGTCGGGGGCATGGGCTCGATCAAGGGCGCCGTGCTGGCGGGCTTGCTGCTCACGCAGGTGCAGGCGATCGCCAGCCTGATCATTTCACCGGTTTGGACCGACCCGATTCTGTTCGGGATCATGGTGCTCGTGCTGATGTTCCGGCCGCAAGGGCTGTTCGGCAGGCTCGGTCATGGCTGACGACGGCACGACAGGCCTTGGTAAGACGGTGCCCGCTGCGCAGCGCGCACGTATGCACGAGCGGTTGCAGTGGCGCGCACTACACATCGCGGCGCTGGTGTTCTTTGCCACCGCGATCGCGTTCGGCGTGCTTTATTCCATCAGGGGCGATCAGTTCTTCCTGCGCCTTGCAACGGAAGCACTGATCTTCGGCGGCCTCGCGTTGAGCGTCGATGTGCTGCTTGGGCTCGCCGGGCTGCTATCGCTGGGGCAGGCGCTCTATTTCGGTCTTGGCGCCTATACGGCAGCGGTGGTTCTGAAACACGTGGCGCCGAGCTTTTGGCTGGTGATCGGGGCCAGCCTCGTGATCGGTGTCGTCGCCGGGCTGATTGGCGGGATGATCGCAATTCGTGCGCGCGGGGTGTACTTCGCGTTGATCACCTACGGGCTCGCGCAGATCGTTTCCAAGATCATCTACAATACCCAGGCGCTCGGCGCGTCGGACGGCATCATCGGCATTCCCATCATATCGATCCCGCTGGGGTTCACGGATATCAAGGCGGATAATCCAGCCGGCTTTTTCTTTGTCGTGCTGACGATCATCGCGCTGGTTTATCTCGGTCTCGTCTATCTCGCGGGAACCCCGTTCGGCCGCGCGCTGGCTGGGGTGCGGATCAACGAGAAGCGGATGCCGTTCCTGGGCTACCGGCCCGAGCGGCTTAAGCTCGCGGCATTCGTGCTGGCGGCGACAATCGCGTCGCTCGTCGGCGGGCTCTATCCGATGCTGCGCGGGTTCGTGTCGCCTGAGTTGATGTACTTCGAGGCCTCCACCAACGCGATCGTGGCGACCATCATGGGGGGGACGGGAACGCTGATCGGGCCGCTGTACGGCTCGGTGATCCTGGTCTGGCTCAAGAGTATCGTCGGCAGCTATACGCAACACCACCTAATGGTGATCGGGGGGTTGTTCATGGTGGTGGTGATCTTCTTCCCGCGTGGACTCATCGGGTACGCGCGGGACGTTGTAGTGGGGCGCGCGCGCAAGGGTTCGGGCGACGGGGGGCAGGCATGACGGCTGCAACCTCCACGGCTGGCGCGGGCGACGATATCGTGCTCGAGACGCGCGGGTTGTCCGTCAACTTCGGCGGCTTGAAGGCCGTCGACGAGGTCGACGTGAAGGTGCGCCGTGGCGGCATCACCTCGATCATCGGCCCCAATGGCGCGGGCAAGAGCACGTTCTACAATCTCGTCACGGGCGCTATCCGGCCGAGCGCGGGCACGGTGCTGCTTGAAGGTCGCGACATCACGGGGATGCCAACGCACAAGCTGACGGCGTTGGGTTTGTCGCGCTCGTTCCAGATCACCAACCTGTTTCCGGAGAATACGGTGTTCGAAAACCTGCGGCTAGCCGCCCAGGTGCTGGAACCGTGGAGTCGCAGCCTGTTGCCGACCTCGCGTTCGGGCATCGCCGCGGCCAAGGCGGAGAGCTTGATCGGGCGCTTCGGTCTGGCGGCCAAGGCGACGGAGCTTGCGGGCCACCTCAGCCACGGCGAGCAACGGCGGCTCGAAATCGCGGTGGCGCTTGCCTGCGAGCCGCGCATTCTGATCCTCGACGAGCCGACGCAGGGCATGTCGCACACCGATACCGAGGAAGCGAGCCAGATGGTGCGCGAACTCGGCCGCGACATGACGGTCGTTCTGATCGAGCACGACATCGACATCGTGATGGACCTGTCGCACACGGTGATCGTGCTGGCCCAGGGCCGCAAACTGGCCGAGGGCGCGCCAGCCGAAGTGCGTGCGAACAAAGATGTGCAGACGGCTTATTTCGGAGCGCACTGAAATGGTGAGTGGTGAGTGGTCAGTGGTGAATGGTGGTCGGCAAGCGTCTCGAACGGCGTGCCCAAAATGCGACCTGCCAAAAAGCTGTTCCCCAACCACTCACGGCTCACCACTCACCACTCACCGATCATGCTAGAGATCCGCGACCTTCACAGCCACTACGGCTTCTCGCACATCCTGCAAGGGGTGAACCTGACGTTGCGTCCGGGCGAGTGTCTCGGCTTGTTCGGCCGCAATGGCGTCGGCAAGACGACGACGCTGCGTGCCATCGCGGGGTGGATCTCGAAGATCTCGGGCACGATCAGCTACGAGGGCAAGGCGATCGGAGGCATGGCGCCCAACGCGATCTGCCGGCTCGGCATCGGTTTCGTGCCGGAGGACCGGCGCATCTTTCCCGGTCTGACGGTGGAGGAGAACCTCAAGCTCGGTCTGATGCAGACGCCGGGCCGTGCGCGTGGCGCGAAGTCGGCCGCTATCGAACGCGCGTACGCGTTGTTTCCACGCCTGCGCCAACGCCGCGGGCAGATGGGCACGACGCTCTCGGGCGGCGAACAGCAGATGCTGGCGATAGCGCGCGTGCTGGTCGGCGAGCAGAAATTGCTGCTGATCGACGAGCCGACCGAAGGGCTCGCGCCGCAGATCGTCGACGAGATTTTCGCGCTGATGGTGCGGCTGAAGGCGGAAGGTCATGCGATCCTGCTGGTCGAGCAGAACGTGAAGCGTGCGTTGCAGATCACCGATCGCATCTGCGCGATGGAGCGCGGCCGGATCATCCTTGAAGGCGACGGCAGCTCGCAGGCCGACCGCGATGCGCTGATGAAGGCGATCGCGGTTTAGGCGGAGGATTCCCTCTCCCCGCCCTTCGCGGGGAGAGGGAGAATCACGCAGCCCGTAACAGCTCGATCACGCGTCCGGCGCTCTTCAGTTTTTCCATACCGAGCACGGCGTCGATGAGGTCGTCGCTCTGCTTGTCGGGGATCACGCCGCGCGCGAGCTTCCTGAACTTGGCGACGATGTCGGCTTCCGAAGCGAACGAATGCTCGCTGCCGCGGGGGGCCTCGCGCGTTTCAGTTTGCACGGTGCCGTCCTTGAAATGGATGTCGACGCGGACCATATGCCGGAACTTCGAGCCCCGCGCGGTGATCGCTGGCTCATGCACGACCTGCACGATGCGCGACAGGGCGATGCGCTTTTCGTTGGCGACGTCTTCCTCGCGGAACTGGTCGACGAACACGTCGCCTTCAAGCAGTAGCGTCGCAACGCAGAACGGCAGGTTGAGCTGCGCCGAGGTCAACCCCTCGGGACGATAGGGCCAGCCGACGTGATCGACGGTCACCTGGCTGCCGTGCACCACGATCTTGTCGAGTTCGGCGATCTTGAACGGACGGCGCTCCTGAATCGCGCGGATCGAATCAAGCGTGGTGTGGTTGGAGCCGACGCACGAATATAACTTCAGCGCGATCCCCATCGTCTGCCACTGCGTGCCGAGCCCCGCCGACAGTTCCGCCATCTTGAAGCGATCCGTCGAGCGCGAGAACGTGGTGCAGAAACCACCGTAGGGCGCTTCGAACACGTCGATGATGCCGGTCATTCCCGCTTGCGCCAACAATGCGCCGTACAGCCCGCTTTGCGATGAGCGTCCGGTGTGCACGCGCTTGATCATCGAACCGTATTGCGCCGCCATCAATCCGGCCGACTGGGTGCCGGCGATGCCGAGCGCATGCACGGCTTGCTCGGGCGACAAGCGCAACCCGCGCGCGGCACCGGCAGCCGCCGAAAACACGCCGACGGTCGCGCCGGAATGCCAGCCCTGGCCGATGTGCTCCTGCCCCATGCAGATGCCGACGCGCGGGCCGATCTCGTAACCAGCGACCGTCGCCGCGAGCAATTCGCGGCCGTCGAAATCCTGCTGACGTTCCACCACGGCATAGAGTGCAGGTAGCGTCACAGCGCCGACGTGCAGAACGCCCTGGCGATGCACGTCGTCGAGCTCAAACGCATGCACCTGCGTACCGTTGATCAACGCCGCGTTCGGCGCGGATAGGCGCAGCTTCGTGCCCCATACCGCCGGCCCCTCGCTGGTCGTGTCGATCTCGGCGAGCGTGTCGCGCAGGATGCGGCTCCACGGCAGGTTCACGCCGTAGAGCGAGCAGCCCAGCGAATCGAGCACCAGCAGCTTGATCCGTGTGCGCACCTCCGCGGGAATCGCGTCGTAGGTGAGGCCCGAGACCCAACGCGCGATCGTGCGGGTGTGGACGTTGTCGACTGGCTCATGCTCGCTCATGCTTCTTGTCCTGCTTTGCGTTGTTCTTGATTGCGAACGTTTCGCGCGCTGATTTCGAGCTCCCGCGCGATTGGGCTGCCATTCTCAAGACTGGCCCGCCCTGGGGACGTGTCCCCCCTTCCTTTCTATCCACAAAAAGGGACGGGTCTGGGAGGGGCTCCCTCCCAGCTGGGTGCGGGACTGGTCCCGCTCGTCGCGAAGCGACGAACTACGACGGTAAACTAAGCGCCACTTCAGCCCCACCGCCTCGTCGAACTCCTCCGCGCGGTTCCTTTTTGTAATCGGCCGACAGTATCATACAGTACCTGTGCATACGGTTCATGTGAGCCGCCGGAACTGAGAGAGTACGTGAGACGATGGCCATGAAGCTGACCCGCCGACACGTCGTGAGCCTGGCCGCAGGCGCCGTCGCGTCATCCGCCATCGCACCACTCGCCTGGGCCCAAGCCTATCCGACGCGGCCGATACGCATCGTCGTCGGCTTCGCGCCCGGCGGCTCGACCGATATCGCGGCCCGCATCATCGCCCAATGGCTGACGGAACGGCTGGGCAAGCAAGTCGTGATCGAGAACCGAGCGGGTGCGGCGTCCAACATCGCGGCTGAGACGGTAGCGCGCGCGGCGCCAGACGGACACACGCTGCTGCTGGTCAGCTCGGCGGATACGATCAACGCAACGCTGCATCCCAGGCCCAATTTCATCTTTACGCGGGAGATCGCACCGGTCGCCGGCCTTACCCAGCAGCCTCAGGTCCTGCTGGCGAATCCGGCGGTTCCCACCAAGACATTCGTCGAGCTGATCGCTTACGTCAAAGCCAACCCCGGCAAGGTCGACATTGCCTCGGCCGGCAACGGGAGCATCAGCCACCTGGCCGGCGAGCTGCTCAAGATGTCAGCCGGAATCGAACTGGTGCATCTGCCTTATCGGGGCAGTGGCCCTGCGTTGACGGATCTGCTCGCGGGACACGTGCAGATCTCATTCTCGGGAATGGCGGGGTCGGTCCAGCATCTGAAATCCGGCAGGTTGCGCGCGCTGGCGGTATCTACGACGAAGCGATCCGAGGTGCTGCCTGACGTTCCGGCCATTGCCGAGTTCTATCCGGGGTTTGCGGCCGTTTCGTTGTTCGGCATCGGCACCCCCAGAAACACCCCTGCCGACATCATCGACAAGCTGAACAGTGAGATCAATGCGGGCCTCGCAGACGCCAAGGTCGCCGCACAGTTCGCCGACTTGGGCGGCACCGTGCTGACGGGCCCTCCCACCGCATTCGGCCAGCTCGTCGCCGACGAGACGGAGAAGTGGGCCAAAGTGATTCGCGCCGCCAATATCAAGCAGGAATAGGCCAACCCCAAGCCAAACGCTGCATTCGTTTCGAAGTGTTGGATGGCCGGGCCTTTGCCCCGCCAGGCCACGCGTTCTCCAGCGGCTCGACTTTAGAGCCGCACGCACAGCCATCTCGCCAGGGGAATCGCTCGAAGATGATCAGCCCACGCCATAGAGGATGTCCTTGAGATAGCCGGTATTCCAGCCGGCTCGTTTGCGGCGGAGCTTGAGGCTCGACTTGGTTCTCGTGGTGGCCATCAGGTTCATCGCGATGTGGTTGCAA
>CAMDPA010000128.1 GCA_945903565.1 Devosia equisanguinis
CGAGCGGGGTCTCATAACCCTGGCTCTCGATCTCGTACTGCCCTGTTGTCATCACGACCCGATGCACACCGCCGTCAAGGCCAACCAGTGTGGCCTCAATGCGCGGCGTAAATTCGTCCTCGACCCTCTTGCGCTTGCGCGCGTCACCGGCAGCCGCGGCGACCTCTTCCAGCTTCCGCTCTTCATAGAACCGGCAAAACTCGGCAACAGCCGGATCAGCGACGGCTGCACTCGCGATGCGTGCAATATCCACGCCGACCGTTTCAGGTTTTGAGATCACCGATGGAATCGGTTCGAGACCCTGGGCGCCGACCACGCAATGGTGCTCATCGGCGATGCACCGAACGCTTACAAGACGTTCGTAACTGTCGTGCGCGACCGTTGCACGAACTCGCACAAGGGCCGTACCGGAATAGCAAACGTGAACCTTGTCGATCCCCAGCTTCTGCAATCGGCTGCCGAAGGACTTGAGCCAATCATCGGCTAGCGCGGCACAAGCCTTCTTTGGCTCGCTATCGAGATCACGGACACGGTGTACGGCTGACTGGGTCACCCGCGACACCAGTCGCTCAAACGCCTGGCTACTCGGGGTGAACTGAACAACACGCCGATCGTCGACCGGTGCCGGGTCTGCGAACGTGATCAGTTCCGTCTTCCCGTCCAACGCGCAAGTATACAGCTCCGGGCTATCCTCTGCGAGTTGCGCACCGAAGGATGTAAGCGCCGTCTGCGCAAACTCTCGGGACGGCATCGATCGCTCTGCGAGGGGCAACTTCGGCGACCGTGGGCCTTTGTGAACCGCCCCGTCCATGGCTCCCAACATTTCGTTGATGTTGGCTTCCTGCTCGGCCAGCGTGACCTTGGCCTGCGCAATACTTTCCTCAGCCTTCCGCAGCGCCTCCTCAACATTCTTGCCTGCAAGAGAGTCGATGACCAGCCTGCGGATTTCCTCCTCAAGACCGTCCGCTTTGTCACTATCACCCTTCGAGAGCCCGGAAGCTTCCAGCAGGGATTCCACGTCGCCGATGGCATGCGATGCCATCTGGAGCTTCTCCATGAGCCGGGCGACGATGTACTCCTCGAATGTCCCCTTGAGGATGACGCTATACACAAAGACTTTTGCAAATTCAGACGCGAGGCGTTGAATGCGCCCGATGCGCTGCTCCACAATCATCGGGTTCCAAGGCAGATCAAAATTGATGAGGACGTTCGCTGCCTGAAGGTTGACGCCTTCCGAGCCGGCCTCCGTCGAAACGATGACGTGAACGTCCGGCGGGTCTTTCCGGAGCCGCGCAATTGTCTGCTGGTTACGCAGTCCGGAATCGCCATTGATGATCCCGACCGGGATGCCCCGCGCCTCCAGGTAAGCCTGGATTGTGGTTTGCGTCTCACGCCTCTGCGTGAAGACCACCATCCGCCAGTTGCGGGGGCGCTCCTTCCTCATTTGATCGACTAGCGTGCCGACACCGATGAGTTTTGCGCTTGGCGGCATGGTCTTGACGAACACACGCACACTATCTGCAACAGCCGCCGGAAACGTTCCGTTGCGGCCCATGTTCTCAAGTTGCGACGCCAGTGCATGAGGTGAACTGGTGAGGGCCTGAAGAATCGAAATCTGGGCCAGCCGATTTTTCATCTGTCTGACCGGCTTTGCGATCAGCTGGATCAACTGCAGTTCTTCCGGCGTCGGATCGACGCTGCGGAGGAGTACGTTACGCTCCGGAAAATGAAGGTTGGCGTCTCCGCGACGAACCCTCGACATGTACCCGTACACGATCGACCGAAACTGGTCGCGCGCTTCGGGTCTGAGCTTGCGTGCCTGGCTCGGATGGTCAGCGATGTAATTCCGGGTAAACATGCCCGAGGCGCCGAGCGGGTTCTGATGACCCCGTGCCACGGTCAGCAACTCGACGAGGGAATAGAGATCCCAAAGCCGGTTCTGAATCGGCGTGGCCGTCAACATGACGACATACTTGAACATCCGGTCGGCGAGCACGTCGCGGAACCGCTGGGCGACCTGCGGCGGGTTGGCCACGCCGTAGAGGTTCCTGAGTTTATGGGCCTCGTCGAGAACGAGCATCTGAAAGCGATCGCTTGGGATGCGTCCGATGTAGAGCCGCGCCGTATGATAAGTCGTGACGACGGCACCGACTTCCTCGGCCGGGTCCGCGTCTACAAAATTTCGACCCGTAACAACGTCGGTCGGGATGTTGAACTTGGACTCAAGCTCCTCCTTCCACTGCGGCCCGAGAATTTTGGGAGCGACTATCAATATCTTCCCGACGCGGCGGCGGGCGATGAGTTCGCTCGCAATCAGCCCGGCGCTGATCGTCTTGCCGAGACCCACGTCATCGGCAAGCAGCGTGACGGGGAGCCGCCGACAGAATGTGATGAGGTTGGTGACCTGGTGGTGGTAGGGCTTGATCTGGTCCTTCCACCGGCTCTCTGATTTGAGCTCGTCCTGGCTGTCGATGATTATCGGATCGACAAGCCCCCATTCCAGACCGGCGCGATAAATCGCGTAGTCCTCGGCGCTGCTCGCAGCGCGCAGGATCTTGACTTGCAGCTCTGATGACGCCTCGACCATGGTACCGATGAACGCGGTGACGAGTTGGGTGCCCTGAAACCACTCTAACACGCGGTCGGACTTGGCCTAGACCCAACATTCGTGTCACCAAGTGCCATCTGAGTTGCATCGGCGGATTATTCCAGTGAGCCGATGGGCACTGACACCAACGAAGACCAGCGGCGCCTGTCGGAGCCCTTGCCTCCGTGAGGAGGGTCGTCTCCCAAGACAGGCGCCGCTGCAGTGAGGCTTGTGGCCCCTGGTGGTACGAATGTTGGGTCTAGGCCAGATCGGGATGCCGGCCAGCCGCATCTCGTCGGTCAGTTCCTTGACGCGGCTCGGGTCCAACTCGCCGGCGATCAGCTTCTTGATCTCCAGCGGACGCGTGTTGAATTGGTCCGCCAACGCTTTCGCGTCGTAGCCGTGGCGGACAAGCGTAGGCTCCAGGTCGTCGATCTGGCGCGACAGCACGCTGTCGACGATCTCGGCCGTGACTGGCTTTGTGCCGCTCTGGTAGGCCTCCTCGAAGGCGCGGGTCATGTGCCGCTCGATCTGCATCGGCGTTCTGAGCCGCGCGGACAGCATGTCGACGGCCGCATCCTCCATCACGTCGGCGGTGTCGGTGCCGGGCGCGACGCATTGCGATAGCAGCCAGGTCGTGAACGCCCGCTGCGCGCCCATGATGCCGTCGAATTCAAACACGGTCGTACGATAGCCGATCTCCTCCATGGTCGGCCGCCGCAGGTCGTTCCTCAGCTTGGGATGGCCGGCCAGCACGATCGACAATGTGCCGCCGCCCTCGGCCGCGACCTCCATCAGGCGCTTCAGGCCGACCAGCGTTTTGTGGTGCAGGTCGTGCGCCTCGTCGACGATCAATGCCACGGGCTTGCGCTGCTTCTTGATCAGGTCGCTGAGGTCGCGCTCGCGCTTCTCGCCCTGCTTGGGGATCTGCACGTCGCGTTCCGAGGCGAGGTCGAGGAAGATCGCCTGAATGAGGGTGACGACCGTGGTCTTGGAGCGCTCGACGCTGAGCGATTTGGCGACGGCGACACGGTTGTCCTTGGTCAGCTCGTCCTTGAGCTTGCGCAGCAGAACTGTCTTGCCGGAGCCGACCAGGCCAGAAATCACGATGAGCTGGCCGGTCAGAATCGTGGAGCGCAGCTCCTTGATGATCTGCTTGTGCTTGTCGGTCTCGAAATAGCCGGCGCCCTGCGGCGGGCGTGTCAGTCCGAAGTGGCTCTGGACATCGGCGAGCATGCTCAATCCTTCGCGGGCAGCTTGAAATGGTCCCGCACGCGGGCGAGCACGATCTTGCGCTCCAGGGTTTCGGCTACCAAGGCATTGACGAATGCCAGGTCCTCCGCTGGCAGCTTGGCCAGCGGCAGATGCAAAAGATCGGAAATTGCCAGCTTGGCCGCGATCCGGCTGACGAAGGCGATCTCGTCGAGCGGCACCGGGAACGGCTGCACCGCCACGGCGGCGGCCACACGCAACAACGGCACGACCGCCAGATCGGTCTCGCCAGTCACGGCGGCACGCGGCAACCCGAGCTGTTGGGCGAGCGCCATCACGCGGTCGATCCGCTCCTCGGTCTTGCTCTTCTGATATTTGCGGTAGCGGTGCAGCGGGATGGCACCGCTCGACGGCGCGTAGGGGCCATGACGCTTGCCGCTGTGCTCGACGAACAGGTCCTGATCGAACAGGCCCCACAGCAGCGTCACTGTCTCGCCGGCCAACTCGGGCGCCACGTCGTAATCGACGCCCTCGACGCTGACGCGGGCATCGCCGGCAACGAGCCGACGCTCGGGCTCGCGGGCGAAGGCGCAGAACCGATCCCAGTCGCACATCGCGCGCACACCGGCGGCCGGCAGATTTTTCAACCAGTCCTCCAGCCGAGAGTGCGGCTCCTTGCGGTGTTTCTGGTTGTTGTAGGAGACGAGATAGCGGCGCAGCCACAAGTTCGCCTCGGCCTCGTTTTGTGGCGCGTGGAAATGATAGAGTGTCTCGTGCGCTTCCTTCACGGTGCGAAAGGGCCGCTCGACCTTGCCCTTGGATCTCGCCGTCGTGCGCCGAGGATCACTTCCCGCCGGCATGTGCGTCATCACCCGCACGCCGAGGCTGCCCATCACCGACTGGAACACGCGCGCCCTCGCGACAGGGCCGTTGTCGAGATAGATCGCCTCGGGGATGCCTTGAAACGGGATGTCGGCTTCAGGCTTCGCCGCCATGGCGTTGAACAGGAAGCGCAGCGCCGACTCCGCATCCTCGCCATAGACGCACCGGTATTCGTAATAGGCGAAGCCGCTGCGGTCATCGACCACGCTGTACAGCATCAAGGTCGGCTTGCCGCGTCCCTCCTCGAACCACAGCGGCGCCGGCACCTGCTTGAGGTCCGACGGCGACATGTCGAACTGCCACAGCTCGTTGCTCTTGCCGGCCTGGAAGCGCACCGCCGCGCTCGGCTGGATGATGCGCCGGTGATCATAGCCGGCGTTGCGCATGAAGCGGTCCATGGTCGGCCGCTTCAACAGGCCTTTTGGCGCCTTGATCAGCTCGGGTTTGGGCTCGGTGACCTCGACGCCGTGCTCCTCCAGCAGCAGAATCGCGCGGGCGGTCGAGACCTTGCGGCCATTCTTGTTGGTGGTGCGGACTTTCAAAGCGGCGATGATTTCGGCATAGCGCTCCATCTCCGCGACCGGCACGACCTTGGTGTCGCCGTGGTCGACACGACGCACGGGCTTTGGTCGCAGATGCTCGCGCAGGGCGCGGTACAAGGTGGCCGGCGAGATGCCGTAGAATTCCGCAGTGGCGGCGACGATCTGCTTGCGCTGCGGATCGCGCGACGCCAGCAACGCCAGCCGTCGCCGAAGATCGACAAGCGCCTCTCCTGGTGGTCGTTTCGCGCGCCGATCGCCCATCACAACGGCCCGCCTGTCATGACTTGCGGCCGAGCAGGCGGCCGAGAAAGCCTCGCTTGGCTTTGGTCGGTGCCTGAGCCGCCGCAAGCGCAGCTTCAATGAGAGTGATCCATCCCTTGTCGTTGACATCGAGCTGGCCGGTTGTATCGAGGCGACGCATCACGGCGAGCGCGTTGGTCAGGGCAGCTCGTTGCGCTTCCGTTTGTGATGCGCAAGCAAAGTTCCGCGTCGTGAGGGACGCGCGTTCCTGCAGGTTGTCCGGCGATGCCATACGATCTAGAGCGAGGTAGTCGCGATAGACGCGAAGCATTTCAACGGGAGCGCCAGCAGCCGCAATCAGTTCTGCTCGCTTAAGCTCAACAGTATGGTGGACCAGCCGTAGCTGCCATTCCGGAAAAGTTACATCTGCGGGGGCTAGCTTCTTATAGGCAGCGCACGCAACTTGGTATTTATCAAGCGCTCCGGCCGTGTCACCTCCAGCGAGTGCCACGTCCGCCAAGCGACCTACGCTGAACGCGACCCTATGCTGCCAATCTGGCGACGAAGGATCAATTTTCGCCAGCTCGGCCCTGATGCGATGAGAGCGCTCATAATGTTGCCGGGCGCCGCCGATGTCGCCGACAGCAACCATCGTCTCGGCCACTCGATTGACGGTCATTGCAAGGTCAAGCTGCCACTCGGGCCGGTCGGGATCGGCGGCGGCGAGCTTCTCTCTGATGGCCAGCGATTTCTCGAAGTAGGTCAGCGCCCCCGCACGGTCGCCGGCGGACAGCCGCACGTCGGCGATCTTGTTCAAGCTGATCGACACATCGCGCTGCCACTCGGGCCGGTCGGGATCGGCGGCGGCGAGCTTCTCCGCTATGGCCAGCGATTTCTCGAAGTAGGTCAGCGCCCCCGCACGGTCGCCGCGAATGATCTGCCAGTCGCCGATCTCGGTCGCGAGCCAGGCACTCGCGGCACCGTTCCACCCCTCCGCTGGCGTATTCGCAATAACTGCCACTGCCTGCGGCACGAGCCGAGACAGCCGAGCTGGGGCATTGACGTCATGTCCGGCTGTGGCCTGCCATGCGGAGACGATCAGTCGGATAGCAGTGCCTGCTGCGTCCTCCAGTCGCCCTTCCTTCTGCAACCGCCCGCGCATCACCTGTTGAACTAACCGATGCACGGAAGCATGCGGGCGGCCGTCGTCGAATTGGCCGAGCCGCAGCAGAGAAGCTTCCTGCAAGGCAGCCGTGGCTTCTCCTTTCTTCATGTCGGGAAGAACATCCGGCGGAATGAGGCCGAGCGGAATCGCGTCGGGCGCCATAAAGGCCAGGATGGCCATCAACTGCTCGGCTTCAGGGATGGGGTCGATCTTGCGCTCGGGGTCGCCCTCGATCACCCGCTCCAGCGCGAAGTTGAAAGTGCCCCAGACGCTGTCCGGGTACTGGCCTTTGCTGGCTCCCGATTGCGGCTCACGTTCCAGGTAGTCGGCGAGTGCTGCCCGGTAGCTGCGAAAATTGGCCCGCCTGCTGCGGCAGTAGCTGCCAGCATGGTCAAGCGCCAAGGGCAGATCGCCGAGATCGGCAGCCAACAGGGCCGCGCCCTCGGGGTCGGTCTTGTCCTTGGCCCGCTCTTCCAGGTAGGCCACGGCGACATTGCGCGGGAATACGTCGAGCGGCAGTTCGGTCGCGCCGTCCCAGTGCGGCCAGCGCGAGGTGACGAGCACGTGCGCGCCGCCTCGCGGGGTAGCGGCCTCGATGTCCCCGGGCTTCTCGACATTATCGTAGATCAGGAGAAACGGCTTCGCGTCCCCGCGCTTCGATCGGTTCCAGATGTCGTCCAGTGTCAGCTCGACGGCGCGCTCCACGTCCCGTGTTGCGATTTCCGCGATGTGCTCGCCCACAAGACGGGTCCCGAGCGCCACTAGATCGCGGCTGCGCGTTTCCTCGGTCTCGGCGTCAATCCACCACACACCCGCATAACGCTCATGCTGGCGCCAGCCGTACTCGCGCGCCAGCACGCTCTTGCCGACGCCGCCGAGCCCAGACAAGGCGGCCGAGCCCGATGTGTTGCTGGCGTTGGTGATGGCGGCTTTGTGAATAGCAGCGACGGCCGCGCTGGTTGCCGCGCCGCTTAGTGTTGGCGACGCGCCCCATAGTGCCGTCTCGATACGGCCGAGATCCTCCACACGACCGGCAAAAATATCGCGCGGCTTGATGGTGGAATGCACGATGCGGTCGCGCTGCGTAAAGCCTTGCGCCAGCTCGGCCTCGATCGATGTACCAAGCCCGACGGCACCACGCACCACTCGGGCCAGCGCCATCATATCGGAGAGGTGCGGCGCCAACCGGGTGTAGGCGAGATCGGTCAGCATGCCGGACGGCGCCGTGTCGTCGAGGTTCAGCACGATGACGCGCTGCAGCTTCGTGTTGCCGGGATCGCCGGCCAGCGCCACATTGTATTCCTTCTGGCAGTGGGCCGATTTCTGGTAGGTGGCCGACAACAGGCAGATCAGACGTGCACCGCCGTCCAGCATGGCGAACCCCTGCTCCATGCGTGTCATGAAGCTGGCGTGGCCGAAGTCATCGTCTTGTAGCCAGGTCGTTGAGCCGGCCGAGCGCAGAATTTCCCCTATCCGCTTGGCGTGCGCATGATCGGGGCCTGAACGACTGATGAAATAGTCACGCGTGCCAACGTCGGCCGTGGCGCCCGTGGCTCCACGCAAAACTTCCACGGCCATCGGACGCCCCTCCATACTCGGTTACGCAACGCGGTCTTTCAATCTGGTCTTGCTGGCAGTCGTGGCTGTCTGGTTCGCGGCGAGCGCCTCGTAGAGCGCGGACTTGCCGACCTTCAGGCGCGTGGCGGCCTCGCGTACATTGAGGCCTTGCTCGATCAGCGTCCTGGCTCGTGCCAGCTTGTCGTCGGTCACGACTGGCTTGCGCCCGCCTTTGCGGCCCCTTGCGGCGGCGGCCGACAGGCCGGCACGCGTGCGTTCGCGAATGAGATCACGCTCGAATTGGCCGAGAGCGCCGAATACATGGAAGATCAGCCGGCCGCCCGGCGTGGTGGTGTCGATGCTTTCGGTGAGGGAGCGCAGCCCGACCTTGCGGCGTTCCAGCTCGGTCACGGTCTCGATGAGATGGGGAAGCGAGCGGCCGAGGCGATCAAGCTTCCAGACGATGAGAATGTCGCCTTTGCGCAAATGTGCGAGTGCATCAGCGAGCCCCGGCCGATCCGTCTTGGCGCCAGAGGCCTGGTCCTGGAAGATCGTCTCGCAGCCGGCCTTGTTCAGCGCATCGAGCTGCAAGGCGACATCCTGGTCGCCGGTCGAGACGCGGGCATATCCGATCGCAGGCATGGCAGGCCTCGGCCGTGTCCGATTTCCTGTCCGCCAGTCATCCCGTCCGGGAAGCCGTTGTCAATGGGGGTTCGCGGACATATTTCCGCGTGACCGTCATACGATCGTTTGCCGGACAAGCGGCCCCGGCCGTCAGTTGCAGTTATCGTGAGCACGATCGGATGAGTGCAAGCACGCGGCTATGATTGCGACCACGGGATCACTTATCGTGAGCACGGCGCCTGCTCCATTCTCACAAAGCGTGAGCAGGAAATCGCGATGATTGCGAGCATGGCGCCGGATGAGTGCAAGCGCCTACAGCTAAAGAGCTCTTCTGATGGCCCGGTTGTGATCTAAGTGTAAGGTCTTCTCGTATTTCAAATGTACGGTCACGCCAGGATGCGGAACCCGTCGATGCGGAACCCGTCAATCGGAGATCGAAAGATCTTTCTGAAAAGCGGCAGGTCACAGGAGAAGTTCTAATGGCAAAGTCGATCCAGTCTGTAATGGAAGGTGCGGACGAGAGCCTCGCGCTCTTGGAGGCCCTGGCGGAAAACAGCTTCGACTCGATTCTTGTGACGGATAATTCGGCTGCGGGCAATATCATCTACGCGAACAAGGCCTTCAAAAAGCTCACTGGGCACGAGCCGGTCGACGTGATCGGTCAAACGCCCCGCTTATTGCAAGGTCCCGGTACCGATAAGAAGGTCATTGATCGCCTGTCGGAGGCCCTCAAAACCGGTGGAAAGTTCGAAGGCAAAGCCATCAATTACAAGAAGGATGGTACGCCGTTCATCATGTACTGGCGGGTCCTCCCCGTGAAGTCGGGACGCAAGATCGTAGCTTGGATCGCCATCCAGCGGGAAGGGTCCTCGATCTGATCGAGCTGGCAGCGAGCCGTTTACCTGACGTCATCGCCGGAATGCGCACCTGAGGGGCGGGTAGGCGCGTGGTTGTTTTGTTTGCCGACCATGACAGCGGCATTGTCGGGCGATGTCCTGTACGGACCGAGCGGTATCCGTCGTGTAGGCAGCGGGAAGCTCGATCAGGCTCTGGTACGGAACGTGAGAACCTTGCCGGCGATGCCATGGGAAAAGGCGCAAGCGGCTCCAACCGTGAGGCCGAAAGTACCGATGCGCCGGAGAGGGGCGGACTGCCTCGTAGTAGCAATGAAGGCTCTGTAATGGAGCTGGAGCGAAGGGGGGTGGGTCATCGCTGCTGATTTGGGCCAACGTGTTTGCCCGGAAGAGCCCTTCGTTCAGTGGAAGGCGGCAGCCTTCGCGCGATGGCACGAGCCGGATGCTGCGAGAGTATCACAAGGCCGGAACTGTGAGGGGCCTGGGGTGAAACTCCCTGCCGCCCTACATGAGCCGCTCGAAGTCGATCGAGACGTTGATACCAGCCGCCCTCGAAGATCGCATGGCGCAAGCGCCACGTATTTGCATGGGATGCGTGCGCGATCCACGCGCCGATCCTGGCATCGACCGCACCGCGCTCGATTGTTCCTGCGCGCCAGCGGTCGCGAAGTCCACGCAGCCGGTTGCGGAAGCGGCGCACGTTGTCCTCGGGCAGCATGCGCCCGCCGTCGACGTGCAGCATGAAGCCGAGGAACTGGGCGGGCTCGCCGGTCGCGACGATCTCGGTCTTGTCGGGATGAACGCGCAGCCGGCGGCCTTCCAGAAAATGCTCGATGCGCGAGCGCCAATCCGACAACACCGCCGGGTTGTCGTCGAACAGCGCGAAATCGTCGACGTAGCGGACATACGGCGCACGCAGCACCTCGGTCACGAAGTGATCGAAGCCATCGAGATAGAGATTGGCGAAAAACTGGCTGGTGAGGTTGCCGATCGGCAGGCCGCGCCGGCGCTCGTAGGGCGAGAACAGGTCGTCACCAGGGTAGTGCAGATTGACCGGCTCCTGCCGGTTCGAGCTGTCGACGATCAAATCCAACAAGGCCAGGGTGCGTTGGCAGGCAATCCGGCGGCGGATTTCCGATTTCATGATCTCGTGGTCGATGGCCGGGAAGTAGCGGAAGATATCGCAGCGCAGAACGTAGGCGTTCCGATTGCGGTAGCCTTCGAATGTCTCGATCGCCCGGTGCGAGCCTTTGCCCTTGCGGTTGGCGAAGGTGTTGTCGATGAAGCCGGACTCGAAGATCGGCTGGATCACATGGCACAGCGCGTGATGCACGACGCGGTCGCGGAACGGCGCCGCCGACACCAGACGTTTCTTGGGATCGTGCACCTCGATGGTGACATAGCGGCCGGGGCGGTAGGTGCCATCCTTGAGGCGGCGTTCGAGGCTCAGCAGCTCACGTTCGAGGTTGGCGAAGAACGAGCTGGCGCCCGGCTTCCGGCGCTTGCCGATCACGGCGCGCTTGGCGCTCGCGTAGAGTGCATCGAAACTGGCGATGCGGTCGAACAGATGATCGTGACGCCTGGCCATTACTCGTCCGCAACCTTGCCGCCAGCAGTGGCGTGCGCCTTGGCCCAACCGCCGATCAACCGCCCGATCTCATCGAGCGTCCGGGCCGCGTGCTGATAGCGCCGCCGATCGAGGTACTGTAGCTCGACGGCGAGCCGAAAGAAGAAGCGCAGCTTTTCTATCCCCAGGTTTGCGCGGGCGAGCTGGCCCTTGCGGTCGCGGGTGTAGGTCGCCTCGATCAGGCATTCCAGCACATCGAGCGATGTCGTCTGGATGCGGTCACCGAGCAGGAACTTCTGGGTGCGCGGGAACTTTTCGATCGCCGGCACCAGCCACATCAGGAACTGGAAGTGGGCCTCGACCGCCGCTCCGGTCTTGCGCGCGTTGTCGGTCATGACGCCTCAAAAATCCGATTGGGGCTACGCCCCAAACCCCAAGACGTAAAGAGCAGAAGATCAAGGATTTAACGTTCTGGCCAACCGGAAGGAGAGGCTGTAGCCCCGGTCGACGGCGGAGCCCCCGACGGTGCGGTAGGCCGAGCGGAGGAACTGAGGAAGGCTGAACCAGGAACCGCCGCGGAGGACACGGCGACCGCTGTCAGTACACGCCGTAGTCCAGGCAGAGCCATCGGTTGGTGCGCCCTGATAGGTGGCATGCCAGCAGTCCTCGGTCCATTCCCAGACATTGCCGTGCACCTGATAGAGGCCCCACGGGTTTGCATCGAAGCTGTCGACTGGCATGGTCTTTTGCCGGTACTCGCCCTTGGCGCTTCGAGCAAAGGTGTAATTGCCGTCGTAGTTGGCTTGGCGGGTCGAGATCGACGGCCCCCACCAGAACGCCGTCGTGGTGCCAGCTCGGGCCACGTATTCGCGCTCGGCCTCGGACAGCAGGCGATAGGTCTTACCGGTCTTGGCGCTAAGCCATTTCGCATAGGCTTTGGCGTCGTCCCAGTGAACGTTGATGACCGGCCGCTTGCCACGACCCCAACCTTGATCGGCCGGCTTGTAGCCGTTGCAGTCGCCGTCGGCGACGCAGGCGTCCCATTCGTCCAAGGTCACGGCAAACTTGCCGACGGCGATGGCGCTCGAAATCGTGACCCTGCGCTGCGGTCCCTCCGATTGCCACCACTCCTTGTCAGACGGAAACTCTTTGATCAGCGCAGCGATCTCGGAGGAGGTCGATCCCATGGCGAAGCTGCC